>NZ_JBFBGS010000002.1:0-214922 GCF_040684795.1 Kitasatospora sp. NPDC089797
GCGCGGCAGATGACGTATGTGGCGGCGGCGAAGTCGCAGCGGGGGGATGCGGATCTGACGTTCTTCGGGGCGGCGGCGAAGTGTTTCGCGTCGGACGTGGCGATGGAGGTGACCACGGACGCGGTGCAGTTGCTGGGTGGTTACGGGTACACGCGGGACTATCCGGTGGAGCGGATGATGCGGGACGCGAAGATCACCCAGATCTACGAGGGCACCAACCAGGTCCAGCGGATCGTGATGGCCCGCAACCTGCCGTAACGGCCCGCCGACCAGCCCGGACGAGCCCCGACGACCGGCCCGGTCCACCCACCGGCCGTCGGGGCCGACCCGTTGCGCCGGTGCTAAGTTCCGGAGAATGAGCGAGAAGGAAGAGCAGGACCTGCCCATGAACGACGGGCCCTCGAAGCCGGCGATGCGCGAGGCGCTGGTGGCCGCGGCCTTCGAGCTCTTCCTGGAGCGCGGCTTCGAGCAGACGACGATCGACGACATCGTCTCGCTGGCCGGTGTCGGCCGCCGCTCCTTCTTCCGCTACTTCCCGGCGAAGGAGGACGTGGTCTTCCCCGACCACGAGCGCAGCCTCGCCGAGATGACGGAGTTCCTGGAGTCCGGCAGCGGCGAGGAGGACCCGGTCAAGCACGCCTGCGACGCCGCCCGCCTGGTCCTGCGGATGTACGCCGAACAGCCCTCCTTCTCCGTCCAGCGCTACCGGCTCACCCGCAAGGTCCCCGGCCTGCGGGCGTACGAGCTGTCGGTGGTCTGGCGCTACGAGCACACCCTCGCCGCCTACCTGCGCGGCCGCTACGCCGACCGGGCGGACGGCCCGCTGCGCGCCGACGTGATCGCCGCGGCCGTGGTCGCGGCGCACAACCACGCGCTGCGCACCTGGCTGCGCTCGGGCGGGGAGAGCGACTGGGTGGCCGAGGTGGACGCGGCGATGGCCTTCGTCACCTCCACCTGGAGCGACCGTCCCGCCGACTCCGCCCCGGACGGCGAGGGCGCGGCCGACGACGTGGTGGTGCTGGTCGCCAGCCGCCGGGCGCCGCTGTGGCGGATGGTCCAGGGCATCGAGAGCGCCATCGGCGAGACCCGCCGGCCCTGAGCGTCGCGTTCGCGCGCCTCGTGCGCCGAGCGTCGCGCCCGGTGCAACGGACGGAACGGCCCCGCCCGCCGGACTCGTGGTCCGGCCGACGGGG
Organism: Kitasatospora sp. NPDC089797; assembly: GCF_040684795.1. Lineage (NCBI taxonomy): Bacteria > Bacillati > Actinomycetota > Actinomycetes > Kitasatosporales > Streptomycetaceae > Kitasatospora > Kitasatospora sp. NPDC089797. The sequence continues at coordinate 1,194 of NZ_JBFBGS010000002.1, forward strand.
CCGTTCGGCGTTCCCGCCCTGCCGTTCGGGGGTCGGCGGCGCGGGAACAGCGGGTGACGGACTCCCGGATCGCGGGGTCGGTCGGGACGGTGGAGGTCAGGTGCGGGCCGGTGCGGCCGTGGCGGGGCGCTCCGAGCGGGTGACCAGCCGCCAGGCGCAGAACGCGCCGAGCAGGTAGGCGATGCCGACCAGGACGAAGGACACCGAGGCCCCCCGGCTCCAGTCGGGGGTGGCGTGCAGCACCACGCCGACCACGGCGATGCCCACCAGTGAGCCGATCTGGCGGTTGGCGTTCAGGACGGACCCGGCGACGTTGGCGTGCTCCGGGCCGGCCGAGTCCACCATGGCCGCCGTCATGCCGGGGGAGACGATGCCCGAGCCGAGGCAGGCCACGCCGATGCCGACCGCGATGATCCAGTACGGGGTCGACGCGGAGATCGCGGTCAGGCCGAGCGAGCAGACCCCGGCGACCAGCAGGAAGACCGTCAGCAGCGGGCCGTTGGCGTAGCGACCGGAGATCTTCGAGTAGATCACGTTGGCCACCGGCGACAGGATGGTGATCGGGATCAGTTCCAGTCCGGCGACGAACGGGCTGGCCCCCTGGGCGTGTTGGAAGAACAGCCCGAGCATGAAGATGGTGCCGAAGAGCGCGAAGTTGAAGAAGAAGCCGACCAGGTTGGCGCCCGAGAAGCCGGGGCGGCGGAAGAGCGTCCACGGCATCACGAGCTTGTCGCTGCTGCGCTCGCGCCGCACCAGGACGGCGGCGGCGACCAGCGCCACGGCGTAGGAGACCAGCACCGGCGTTGCGCCCCAGCCGAGTTGGGGCCCTTCGATCAGCGCGAAGCTGACCGCGGCGAGCGTGACGATCCAGATCAGGTGGCCGAACGGGGCCGGCCGGTCACCGCGTGCCTCCGGCGCCGCGATGAACCGCCGCGTCATCAGCATGCCGATCACGCCGATCGGCAGGTTCAGCAGGAAGATGCTCTGCCAGCCGAGCGAGCCGACCATCAGGCCGCCGAGGGTCGGGCCGATGCCCGAGGAGGTGGCGACGATCGCGGACCACAGGCCGAGCATCTTGGTGCGCCGGCGCTTGTCCGGGAACGAGAACACCAGCAGGGACAGCGAGCTCGGCATGAACAGCGCGGCGCCGGCGCCCTGCACCATCCGTGCGGCGATGAGCAGTTCGGGGGTGTTCGCGAGGGCGCAGCCGAGCGAGGCGAGCAGGAACAGGCCCATGCCGGCCATGTAGACCTTCTTGGCGCCCAGCCAGTTGGCCAGGCCGCCGGCCAGCATCAGCAGGGAGGCGAAGGTCAGGATGTAGCCGTCCACGACCCAGGTGAGCTGGGTGAGCGTGGCCCCCAGCTTCTCCTGCAGGGTCGCGCCCGCGACGTTGACGATGGTGACGTCCAGGGTGGCCATCACGAATCCGGTGGCCAGTGCGGCGATCTTCAGGCCGCTGGAGGAGTCCGGTGGGGCGGCGGGCGCGGCGCCGGTCTGCGCCGGGCGGGTCTCGGCGGTGGTCATCACTGGTTCCTTCGCTAGCGGACGGTGGTTGCCGGGGGAGTGGCAACTCACCCTGGCAGTGGTCGAGTTGGCGAGTGGAGCGGAACCCCACTGAAGGGCATATGACGACAACTGTCAAATTTGATTCCTGTCGTCATAAACTGGCTGTCGTACGATCGTGGTCGTACTATGGGGGCGCCGCCAACCAGAGAGGTGCACCGTGACCGCACAGGCCGCCGTCGACCGCATCGGGGACCACCCCGACGCCGCGGACATCACCCTCCAGCGCATCCTGGAGGCCTTCGCCGACCCGGTGCGGCGCAGCATCGTGCGGCAGATCGCCCGCACCGAGGGCGACACCGCCTGCGGCACCTTCGACATCTCGGTCACCCGGTCGACCGGCACCCACCACTTCCGGGTGCTGCGGCAGTCCGGGCTGATCCGGCAGTACTACGTCGGCACCTCCAAGCGGAACGCCCTGCGCCGCGACGACCTGGAACAGGCCTTCCCGGGACTGCTGGACGCCCTCCTCGCCGCGGCCGACCGGGAGGACGGCTGACCTGCCCGGTCGGGCACGGCGGCGGGTGCCGGCCCGGCCGGTCGCGCACGCCGATCGGCCGCACGCACCGGTCGGCCGCGGTGAGGAGGCGGGCTCAGTCGAGTGCGGCCAGCTCGGCCGCGTCGAACGGGCGCATCCGGTCCGTCCGCCCGGTGCGGACCAGCTCGGCCCAGTCCGGGTTGGCCACCAGCGCCCGCCCGACCGCGACCAGGTCGAACTCGCCCCGGGCGAGGCGCTCGGCCACCAGGCCGACGTCGTCGACCTCCGCGCCCTTGCCCTCGACGTAGCCCAGGTAGTCGCTGTCGCGCAGTCCGACCGAGCCGACCGTGATGGTGGGGCGGCCGGTCACCTCCTTCACCCAGCCCGCCAGGTTGAGCGGGGAGCCCTCGAACTCCGGCTGCCAGAACCGCCGGGTCGAGCAGTGGAAGACGTCGACTCCCGCGTCCACCAGCGGCGCCAGGAAGGTCTCCAGCGCCTTCGGGTCGTCCGCCAGCCGGGCCTGGTAGTGCGCCACCTTCCACTGCGAGAGGCGCAGTAGGACCGGGAAGTCGGGGCCGGTCGCCGCGCGGCAGGCCCGGACCACCTCGGCGGCGAACCGGGTCCGGCCGGCCGGGTCGCCGCCGTAGCCGTCGGTACGGCGGTTGGTGACGTCCCAGAAGAACTGGTCGAACAGGTAGCCGTGGGCGGCGTGCAGCTCGATGCCGTCGAAGCCGAGGCGCTGGGCGTCGGCCGCCGCGCGGGCGAAGGCCTCGACCACGTCGGCGATGTCGGACTCGGACATCGCCCGCCCGGCCGGGCGGCCCGGTTCCAGACCCGACGGGTTGACCAGCCCGCCCGGCGGTTCGAACAGCTCGACGCCCTTCGGCGCCGTGCGGCGGGCCTCCTCCAGGGACCGGCCCCACAAGAGCGGGTCCTGGCCGATGTGCCACAGCTGGGGCACGATCCGGCCGCCGGCGGCGTGCACCGCGCCGACCACCCCGGCCCAGCCGGCCAGCGCGTCCACGCCGTGGAACCGGGGGACGGACGGACGGTTCCCGGCCGAGGGGTGGCCCACGAAGGTGCCCTCGGTGATGATCAGCCCCACCCCGTGCCGGGCGCGGCGGGCGTAGTACTCCGCGACGTCCGCGCCGGGCACCCCGCCGGGCGACAGGTCGCGGGACATGGGGGCCATGACGATCCGGTTCTCCAGCGCCAGCCCGCCGATCTTGAACGGCTCGAAGAGCGGCGCCGCGGTTGCCGGTCCGGGCGGTGTCGTGCGCACGTGACTGCCTTTCGTCGTGGGGTTCCGAGGGCCGCGGGCGGCCCGTCCGGCGCGTCGGTCAGCCGGCCCGGCCGGTCAGCGCGCGCATCTCGCCGGGGGTGAACATGTGCGGGAAGAGCACCCCGCCCGGGTCGAGCGGCGCCGACTGGTCCAGCCCGCCGAGGTCGACCGGGGTGAATCCGGCGTCGTGCACCAGCCCGGACACCGTGGCCTTGGCCGCGGCGTCGTCCCCGGCGACCGCCATCGCCCAGAAGTGGCGCTGCCGGGTGCCGCGCGACCACAGCAGCTCGTCCATGACGTGGGTGAACGCGCGGACCACGGTGGCGGTGGGCAGTTGCTTCGAGGCGTGCCGGCCCTGGGTCACCCCGGCGGCGAGGGTGGACACCACCCGGCCGTCCTCGGTGAGCGACACCGGGTTGGTGGCGTCGATGACGACCTTCCCGGTCAGGTGCTCGCCGACGGTGTCGAGCAGCTCGTCCACCGCCTCGTACGGGACGGACAGCAGCACGACGTCGGCCGTCCGCGCGGTCTCGGTGTACGTCGCGGCGCGGGCCCGGGCGCCCAGCGGCTCGACGAAGGAGGCGAGCCGCTCGGGGGCGCGGGAGCCGAAGGTGACGCTGTGGCCGGCGGCCAGCCAGTGGCGGCCGACCGGGCGGCCGATCTGGCCGGCGCCCAGGACTCCGAGCTTCAGCGGCGTGGTGGTCTCGGTCATGGCTGCGGGGATTCCTCTCAGGCCGCGACGGTCGCGACGGCGGCGGCCGCGGCGTTGCGCTCGGACTCGCTGCGGACGTCGAGCTCGGAGTAGTCCTGCTTCGCCGTCTCGATCGCCTCCTCGATCGACATGACCCGGGGGAAGCCGAAGCGCTCGGTGATGGCCTCCAGCCGCTCGGGGATCGTGCCGCCGATGATGTGGGTGGGGATCTTCAGCTCGTCCCGCAGCACGTTCAGCAGGTGCTCGTCGGAGAGCACCCGGAAGCGCTCGTTGACGGGGCGGTGGCCGTTCGGGTCGAGCGGGAACTCGATCGGCAGGTGGACGAAGGCGTCGTAGGTCTCCTTGGCGTACTGCTTGAGGGCGACGCCGAGTTGGGTGACGACCTGCTCGTAGAAGCGGATCTCGTCGGTCTTTTCGACGGACTCCAGGCCGATGGACTCGTTGGGGTTGATGCCGACCGTGACGCGGACGGTCGCGTAGGTCCACTCGTGCAGCGAGGAGCCGTCGGAGATGTAGCCGCCGGGCAGGTGGCTCTCGTGCACCGCGCGCTCGACGTAGCGGCGCGTCACCAGCTGGATGAGCTCGGCGGCGTTGCACTCCTCCAGGGTCTTGCCCGGTACGGCGTGCGGCAGGATCTCGCGCATGGTCTTGGCGTGGGTGCGCGGGATGCCGGTCAGGTGGGCGAGCGCCATGGTGGTCAGCGTCTTGCCGGAGGAGTAGGTCCCGGAGATGGCGAGCTTCATCGTTTACCTCTCGGAGCGGGGAGACGGTCGTGACGACGGTCTGGGAAAACGCGCACGGCGTTCGGCCGGTGTGAACGGGAACGGCCGCGGGGCGCGTGGGGAGATATCGGCGGAGAGCACGCCATTCGGCCTCTGGGGCGTCTGCCGGCGGGCCGGTTCGTGAATTCCGGGCCTGCGGCGAAGCGGTGCGGAAGAAAGGCTAGCGGCGGTGGAACGGGAAATGCCAGGCGCCCGTTTGCACAGGCTGTGCGACTGGGGCCGGGGCCTCGGTTGCACAGCCGGACGGACGGTCGGCGACGGGGCCGCCGGCCCGCGAGCGGTGAGGGAGTGGCTGGTCAGGCCGGGTGCAGCACGGTGTGGATGGCGCGCCAGGCCTCGTCCGGCTCGCCCGCCCCGCCCCGGTCGGCGTCCCCGGCGGGCAGGTACGAGGAGCCGTAGAGGACGGCCAGGACCAGGTAGGCGAGGGATTCCGGGGAGTGCACCGGTGTCACTTCCAGCTCGGCCTGCGCTTTTCGGATGCCCGTCACCATTTCCTGACGGATATCGGCGAACAGCCCGGCCGAATCGCCGGGGCGGCGCTCGCAGTCCGCGGCGAGCCGCAGTGCGGCCCGGAACCGGACATTGGATTCGAATTGCCCGCGCATTCTCCGGATGAGTTCGGTGAGCGCCGATCCGGGGGAGGGGCTGGGCTGCTCGTCCGGGGGCTCGCGGATCAGCTCCCAGTGCCGGGAGCTCTCGGTGACCAGCGCGACGGCGAGCTGGTGCTTGGAGCCGAAGTGGGCGTAGAGCGCGCCCTTCGTCATGCCGGTCCGGGCCACCACGGCCTCGACCTTGGTGGCCGCGAAGCCGTGGGCGGCGAACTCCGCCGCGGCGGCGTCCAGTACGCGTTCCCGGGTCTGCCAGGCCCTGGCCTGCTTCACCACCGCGGCAGCCTCGCAACTGTGTCCATGCCTCAGAAACATACCTATGCGAAGGTATGTTGTCGAGGGCGAGGCGAGGGCGCCGGTCGGAGCGGCAGCGGAGGAGCGGGGCCGACCGCCGCTCCGGCGGGCGGTCGGCCCCGCTCCCAGTTGTTGGGAGATGAGGGAACTAGGCGTCGAGCAGGGCCGCGGCGTAGTCGGCGGCGGCCGCCGCCGGGTCGAGCACGGCGTGCGAGGCCACGGTGGTGACGTCGCGCCAGTACCGCTGGAGGGCGGAGTCCTCCCGCTGCGCCGGTGATCCGGCGGTGCGGAAGAGGCGGTCGACGGCCTCGGTGCACCAGGCCGCGGCCATCGCGGCGTCCCGCCGGTTCTCCGCCACCAGCAGCGTGGTCACCTCGGCGCGGTCGGCCCGCTCGGCGGCCCGCTCCAACAGCAGCCGGGCCGCGGCGATCCGGGCCGCGCCCTCGCCGAGCGCCGACTCGGCCTCCGCCCGGCGGCCGGGGGGCAGGGCGGGCAGGCGCGGGAGCACGGCCGAGCGCCAGGCGTCGAGCGCGCCCTCGGCCGCCCCCAGCACCGGCGCCGCGAACATCAGCGCCCCGGCCAGGTGGACCGGCACCCGGTGGCAGCGGGCCGCGTCCGGGCCCGACGGGCGCTGCAGGTCCGGGAGGGTGCAGGAGAGCCGGTCCGGGACGAACGCCCCGGCCACCTCCACCGCGTTGCTGCCCGTCCCGCGCATGCCCAGGCTCCGCCAGGTGTCCAGGAGGGTCCAGTCCGCCCGGGGGACGGCGAAGATCCGGTGCTCCGGGCGGTCCGCGGGGCCGGTCCGGGAGGCCAGCAGCAGCCAGTCCGCGTGGTCGACCCCGCTGGCGGTGTCCCAGCGGCCCCGGAGCCGCCAGCCGCCTCCGTCCCGGACCGCCTCGCCCTGCGGCGGCATGATCGAGGTGGAGATCAGCACGTCGGGCGAGGCCCCCCACAGCTCCTTGCGGCCCTCCTCGGGGAGGTAGGCGGCGAGCCGGCCGTGCGCGGCGAACAGGGTGGCGCACCAGGCGGTGGACGGGCAGGTCCGCGCGATCTCGGCCGACGCACCGAGGAGTCGGGCGAAGGTGCCCGCCGTCCCGCCGAACTCGCGGGGGACGAAGTGCCGGGGGAACCCTGCGGCGGTGACGGCCCCGACCGCCTCCGGGCCGAGCCGGTGCCGCTCCTCCACGCCGGACAGGTCGCGCCGCGCCGCGTCGACCACCCGCGCGACCGCGGCGGCGGAGAGGGCGGCGGGCGCGGCGGTGGGTGCGGCGGTGGGTGCGGCGGTGGGTGCGGGGTCGGGCTGAGCGGCGTGCACGATGGGCTCCTTCACGAGGTCTCCTGACGGTCCGCCGGGTAGGCGAGCCGGGCCGCGGCGAGGACGACGCCGCGCTGGGCGGCGGTGACCACGGCCGTCCGCCGCCGGGCCGGCCGCCACCGGGCCGTACCGTCGCTCCGGCCCACGACCTCCGGCCCGGGCGTCACGGTGACGGCCACCGGCAGGTCCGGCTCGGCGAACGCGGTGAAGGTCGCCGAGAGCCCGGCGGGGTGCAGCGGAGCGCCCATGGCGCGGCCGGCCTGCCGGAAGGCCTCCAGCAGGATCATGCCCGGGACGTGGTCGGACGGGTGGTCGAAGAGCACCGGGTGGCCCGGGTCCGGGTCGAGCCAGAAGCCGCCGCGGGTGCCGGAGGAGTCCCGGGCGAGCAGGACGTGCTCGTCGCCCGGGTACCCGACCTCGCCGGGGGCGAGCCGCCGCAGCGGGCCGGTGGGTGCCGCGGGGTGCTCCGGGGCCCCGGCCGTCCTCGGGCGGGCGGCGCGGTGGCGCACCACCTGGTAGAACGCGGGGTGCAGCACCTCCCAGCGGATGCCCGCCCGGCCGATCAGGACGCCGTCGACGGACGCCGTCGCCTCCAGGGCGAGGCCGGCCCGGCGGGGCGTGGTGACCGTCCGGGCGCAGGTCACGTCCAGCGTGACGTGCGCCGGGGCGCCGGGGCGCAGCGGCGGGGCGTCCGGCGCCAGCTCCAGGTCGAGCCGGTCCAGGACGAACGGATGCCCCTGCGGTGCGCCGTGGAAGCGGTGCGAGAGGTGGATCAGGGTCTGGCGGACCGTCTCGGCCAGCAGCAGCGGATCCGGCGACCGGCCGTCCCCGCCGTGGTGGAGGAAGCGGTCCCGGAACCAGGCGGCGCCGACCGTGAAGCGGTCGTCCCCGGTGCGGACCGCGTCGGTGAGCAGGACCTCCGCGGCGGACGTCTTGTGGACGCATCCGGCCGGAAGGCGGTGGGCGAATGAGGGCCTGCGGCCGGACGACAGGGCAGTTGCCCGGTCCGACGGCAGGTACGTTGGCGGTGCGGTGATGATGGACATACGAGCACGTCTCCCCGTTGGTGTGCCGTTCCCTAAGGTGGTGCCACCCCATCTGCGGGCAACGGCCAGGTCAGGTGGCCGTTGATCCCGGGCCGAAAATATACCTGGGAGAAGGTATATAGCCAGAAGTGCTCGGGCTAGCGAGAGAAAGGGCGAACAGTGAGTCAGAGCAAGGGTGTTGCCGTGGAGCCGCTGTGGCCGACCCCCAAGATCCAGCGTTCGGGCACGACCGGGCCGCTGCTGCGCCAGGAGCGCGCCGAACGGACCCGGGAGCAGATCCTGCACTGTGCCGCGCGGATCTTCGCCGAGCGGGGGTACCAGCAGACCAGCATCAAGGACGTGGCGGACGAGGTGGCCATGACCAAGGGCGCGGTCTACTTCCACTTCCCCAACAAGCAGGCCCTTGCCATCGCCGTGGTGGACGAGCTGTACTCGCGTTGGCCGGTGACGCTGGAGGCGGTGCGCGGCAAGGGCCTCTCGCCGCTGGACACCGTGATCGAGATGTTCAACGCGGCCAGCGCCGCGTTCCTGGAGGACCCGATCATGCAGGCCGGGACCAGGCTGCAGAACGAGCGCGACGCCGTCGACGTCGAACTGCCGCTGCCCTACGTGGACTGGACGAACCTGATCTCGATGCTGATGCGCGAGGCCCACCAGCAGGGCCAGTTGGCGCAGCACATGGATCCGGACGTCGCCGCGCGGGTGGCCGTCGCGGCCTTCTTCGGCGCCCAGCACATCTCCGACAACCTGAACGACCGCGCGGACTTCGCCGAGCGCTGGCGCGAGGTGCGCGACACCCTGTTCCCCGCCCTGCGCGCCCGACCGGGCCTCGCCCCCGAACCCGACCGACCCGTCACCCGCGGGTGACCCCGGCCCCCGAGGAGCCCTCCGTGGTCCAGCCCGACCGTCTGGTGTTCAGCGACCTGGACGAGACGCTGATCGACTGCAAGAGCCTGTTCGACTTCCTGGACTTCTACCTCGGCGGCCGGTACGGGCCGCAGGGCGTCCGGCGGGCGGCCGGGCTACGGGCCGAGCTGGCCGCGCAGGCGGCCGCCGGGACGCCGCGCGAGCAGGCGAACCGAACGTACTACCGGGTCTGGGCGGGGGAGCGGGAGGAGGCCGTCCGCGCGGCCGGCCGGGAGTGGTTCGCCCGGCGCTCGCGGGACGGGGGCTTCTACGTCGCCGCCGTCCACGAGGCCCTGACGCGGCATCGGGCGGTGGGCGACCGGGTGGTGCTCGTCTCCGGCTCCTTCCCGGCGGTGGTCGAGCCGGTCGCCCGGGACATCGGTGCGGCGCACGTGGTGTGCACCCGGCCGGAGGTGCGCCGGGGGGTGTTCACCGGCGAGCTGGTCGGCGAGCCGGTCATCGGCGAGGAGAAGCGCCGGGCCGTGCGCGCCCTGTTCCGGGACCACCCGCAGGTCGATCCGGCGGACTGCTACGGCTACGGGGACCACGTCTCCGATCTGCCGATGCTCACCGAGGTCGGGCATCCGGTGGTGGTCGGGGACCGGCAGCTGGCCGACCGGGTGCCCGGGGCCCGGTGGCTGCCGGCCGGTGCCCTGGCGGCCGGCGCCCCGGCGACTGACGGCCCGTCGGCCGGTGCCCCGTCGGTCGACGCGCCCGCGGTCGGGGTCGCGGTCCGCTGACGCCCGGGCTCCGGCGGTCGCCTGTGTGACGGTCTCGCTGCCGCGTGTTTCGGCGGCATTAAAAAACCTTCCCAAAGGTATGTGGATGTCCTACGATCGCTGCGAAGCACGCCGCCCCTTTGGCCTGCCTCGACGAGGAGACGCCCCAGCAGACCCAGGGAGCAGGACGGCACGGTCCCCGAGGCCGGACGAGCGGCGCGCACCGCGGCTTCGTTCGCCCGGCCACGCTCCCGTGTTGCACGTCGGAGGACTCGCCGTGACGCAACAGACCGCAACCGTCGAAGCCGAGGAGAACCCGGTGTCCCGCCTGCCGTCCCCGGAGTGGGCCCCGGCCCTGACCGAGGTCGTGACCGTCCCCGTCGCCGCCCTGCTGCCGGCCGACTCGCCGCGCGCCCGCGGCGAGGACCCGGAGCACCTGAGGACGCTGGCCGAACTCGGCCGCGACCTGCCGCCGATCATCGTCCATCGTTCGAGCATGCGGGTGGTCGACGGCATGCACCGGCTGCGGGTGGCGGCCGCCGAGGGCAGATCCGACATCCCCGTCCGCTTCTTCGAGGGCTCGGAGCGCGACGCCTTCGTGCTCTCCGTCCAGAGCAACACCCGGCACGGCCTGCCGCTCTCCAAGGCGGAGCGGACGGCGGCGGCCGGCCGGATCCTGGTCTCCCACGCGGACTGGGCGGACCGGATGATCGCCGAGGTCACCGGGCTGTCGACCAAGACGGTGCGGGCGCTGCGACGGGACCTGGGCGAGGCGATCCCGCACCCGGCGAGCCGGATCGGCCGGGACGGCCGCGCCCGCCCGCTGGACAGCGCGACCGGCCGGCTGCGCGCGAGCGAGCTGATCACCGCCAACCCCCGGGCCTCGCTGCGCGCGATCGCCGACGAGGCGGGCATCTCCCCGGGCACGGTGCGGGACGTCCGGGAGCGGCTGCGGCGGGGGGAGGACCCGTTGCCCGCCGGGCGCCGCCCGGCCCACTCCGCCGCCGTCCGGCCCGCGCCCCTGCCCGTGCCCGCGCAGTCGCCCGCGCACTCGCCCTCGCCCTCGCCCGCCGAGCCGCGCGCCGCCGACCGGCGCGGCGCCACCACCGCCCAGCAGGTCGGCCAGGACCTCGCCCGCACGATGGAACGGCTGATGAGCGACCCGGCCCTCCGGCTGACCGAGAGCGGCCGGCACCTGCTGCGGATGCTGACCAGCAGCCTGCCCCCGACCGAGCAGCGGGACCAACTGGTGCGCAGCGTCCCGCCGCACTGCGCCGGGCGGATCTCCCAGCTCGCCCTGGAGTGCGCCGCGGCCTGGCAGGAGTTCGCGCGGCTGGTGGAGACGGCCCGACCGGACCTCGCTCCCGACGGCTGGGCCGCCGCGGCGGACCGGGCGACCGCCCCGGCGCGGCCGCACGGACCGGGGAGGGCCGATGTTCCGGCCGCCTGACGGGCTGTGCAACCGGGGCCGGTCCCCGGTCGCACAACCGCTCGAGCGGCCGGGTGGGCAACTGGGCGAGTACCCGGGCATCCGCCCGATCGAGCAGCCGCTCGCACGTCTGCTCGCAGACCCGCCCGCACACCCCGCCGTCGCGGAACCCGGGCCGGACGACGGCCCGATCACCCTGCTGGGGCTGCACCCGGCCGGCGGGAGCACGGCCTTCTTCGCCGGCTGGCAGCGCGCCCTGGGGGAGCGGGCGACGGTCGTCCCGGTCCGGCTCCCGGGCCGGGACGCCACCGGCGGCCACTGCCGGGCGGGCCTGCCGAGCCTGGTCGCCGCCCTGGAACGCGACCTCGGCCCGCTGCTCGACCGGCCCCACCTCCTCTACGGGCACAGCATGGGCGCACTGCTCGCCCACCGACTCACCCTGCGCCGGGCCGCACAGGGCCGTCGACTGCCCGAGCGGCTCCTGCTCGGGGCCTATCCGGCACCCCACCTGCCGCACCCGCTGCACCGCGAGGTCGGGCTCGCCGACGCCGAACTCGTGCGCCGGCTGGTCGACTTCGGCGCGCTCCCGGAGTCGCTGCGCGCCGACACCCGCTGGCTGGCCGATCGGATCGCCCTCGTCCGGGCGGAGATCGGCCTCTGCGGGGAGGTCTCCGGGCGTTCCGAACGCCGGCCGCTGCCCTGCCCGATCGAGGTGTTCTCCGGAATCGACGACCCCTTGGTGACGGCGGCCGGCGCCGCGGCCTGGGCCGAACACGCCGGTGGGGGATTCCACCTGCACCGGCTGCCCGGAGGGCATTTCTTCCCGCGCGAGTCGCCCGAATCCAAGGACGCCTTCTTCCGCTGTCTGACCGGCCTGATCGCCCCGCTGGCGACGGTCTGACGCATTCGTTCCCCCGGCCCTTCCCTCGGCTCTTCCCCCGGTCCTTCCTTCGGCCTTTGCTCGGCCTTCCTTCGGCGTTCCTCCGGCTTTCCCTCCGGCCTTTCCCGCGGCCCCCGCATTCCCGTTCTCCGCCCACTTCCGGCATTTCGGTCCGGCCGTCGGGCCGTTGGGCACGGGTGGGGAATTCCACGCTTGCCTGACGGTCCGGGCGACGGGCAGAGTGATCCCCGTACGGGAGCCGGAACCCCACGGCACCGCGCGACCGGCCCGGCCGTCGCCCCGATCCCCGCCGCCACTACGCAGGCCGGGCAAGAGAACTGACGAGACGTCAGGCCTGTCCTCGGCGGAGCTGCCCGTCGACACCGCCACCGCCGTTCCGGAACCGCCGAAGCGCCGCACGACCCGGGCCCAGGGTGCGTCCCGACCCGCCCTGCCACCTTCTCCGAGGAAGCCATGACTGACATCGCAGAGCAGACCCGTACCCATCGCGCCACCGTCGACGACTACTTGGGGCCAGGAGAGAAACGGTTCTTCGGCGAGGGCTACAAGCGGGCGGACCAGCGGCTGACCGACATCCGGGTCGGCGTCGGCCCCGACGGCGTCGGACACGTCCGGGCCCGGGCCCGCGTCCGCTACCCGGACGACTGGTCGCGCAAGGGCAAGCGCAACCAGCGCCCGCACCTCAGCAGCATCGACGTCCTGCTGCTGGCCGGCGAGGCCACGGAGCTCCACCTCGCCCACGTCCTCGGCCTCGACGCCGAACAGCGCAGCACCGCCCGGCTGCGCCGGGTGCGGATGAAGGCCGGCACCAGCCCGGTCGAGGAGGACCTCGACGCGTTCCCCGTCGAGGCGACCATCACCGAACTGCCGTACGGGGGAGGCGATCCGGACACCCGGCTGTCGATCGCCGACTGCCGGGTCGGCGCCCTGCGCGTGCAGTGCGAGGTCGAGCACCCGGCCGGAGTCGTCCGGTCCGAGCCGGGCGCCTACGACGGCCCGGACGCCCTGCTGGGCAGTGCGGCGCTGCGCCCGTACGCGGCGGCACACCGGGCCAAGTACCAGCTGATCGAGCGGCTCGCGGTCGACTTCACGACCAACTCGGCCTACGCCACCGTCAGTTCGGGCTTCCGCGAGAGCGCGGCGGCGGACGCCCCGGTGCGCGGGCTGGAGAGCCACAGCCACCGGAGCACCTCGATCCTCGACGTCTTCGTCGCCACGATCCAGCTCGGCCAGATCCTGCTCTACGAGATCGACGGCGTGCCGCGCTCCGAGAGCAACACCCTGTGGATGCGCCAGACGGTGCTCGACATCGCCGACCCGCACCGGCCGGTGACGGATCCCGAGCCGCTGTCGGTGCGCCTGGAGGGCACCGAGCTGCTCACCTCGCGCGACGGGGAGACCTGGCGGCTGGTCGACATCGTCGGCCGCCTCCGGCACATGTCGGTCAGGTGCTCGGCCGCCCACCGGCTGCCCTGACGGCCCCTCGGTCGACGCGGCCCCACCGGCCGGGCGACAGCCCCCACCACCAGACGCCCCCCGTACGGACAAGGAAGACGGACATGACGGCAGACCCCCGCCCCACCACCCCGGCGAGCAGGCCGTGAGCCGCTCCGCCGTCCTCGCCGGCCTCGGCGCCATGGTGCCCGAACGGGTCGTGGACAACGACGAGATCGCCCGGACGATCGACACCGACGACGCGTGGATCCGCACCAGGACGGGCATCAGCCGGCGCCACTGGGTCGCCCCCGGCACCGCCACCGGTGACCTCGCGACGGTGGCCGGCCGGCGAGCCCTGGAGTCGGCCGGCGTCGACTCGGTCGACCTGGTGATCCTGGCGACCAGCACGCCCAACCAGCCCATGCCCGCGACCGCCCCGGAGGTGGCCACCCGGCTGGGCATGGCCGGAGTGCCCGGCTACGACCTGTCGGCCGCCTGCGCCGGCTTCGTCTACGGCCTGCACGCCGCGGCCGGCTCGATCGTGGCGGGCCTGTCCGAACGCGTCCTGGTGATCGGCGCGGACATCTGGTCCACCCGGCTCGACCCGGCGGACCGCGCCACCGCGATCATCTTCGGCGACGGCGCCGGCGCGGCCGTGCTGCGGGCCGGAACGGCCGACGAGCCGGGCGCCCTGGTCGGCTTCGACCTCGGCAGCGACGGCGCCAACCGGGACCTCGCGGTGCTGCCCGCCGGCGGCTCCCGCCAGCGCTCCCGCCGGGAGCCGCTGCGCGAGGAGGACAACTACCTCGCCATGCGCGGGAAGGAGATCTTCACCCACGCGGTCGACCGGATGGCAGGGTCCTCCGAGGCCCTGATGGACTCGATCGGCTGGAGCTCCGAGGACGTCGACTGGTTCGTCGGTCACCAGGCGAACGTCCGCATCCTGCACACCGTGGCCGACGTGATGAACGTGCCCCGCGAGCAGGTCGTGGTGCACCTGGACAAGGTCGGCAACACCTCGGCCGCCTCCATCCCCCTCGCCCTCACCGACGCCGCGGCCGAGGGGCGGCTCGCACCCGGGCAGCGGGTCCTTCTGACCGCCTTCGGCGGCGGGCTCAGCTGGGGCTCGGCGGCGCTCAGCTGGCCGGACATCAAGGTCGCCGGCATCGAGAGCCCGTGACCCGCCCGGCCCCCGGCCCGCCCGTAGCGCCCGTAACTCCCGTACTGCCCGCAGCTCCCGTACTGCCCGCAACTCCCGCGCCGCCCGCAGCTCCCGTACCGCTCGCGAAGCCCCTCCCGGCCGCGACGCCCCCGTCACCCGCCCGCCCCGTGCGAAAGGACCATCGATGGACCACATCACCGAGCGCGTCATGACCCTCCTGGTGGACAAGTTCTCCATGGACGCCACGATCACCCCCACGACCGCCTTCGCCGACCTGGGGCTCGACTCCCTCGTCCTGCTGGAGCTGTCCGTGATCCTCGAGCGCGAGTACGGCACCCGCCTCTCCGAGGACGACATGGCCGAGGCCGGCACCGCGGCCGGCGTCGCCGCCCTGGTCGCCGCGCACTCCGCCGCCGTCTGACACCCCGCCGCCCCTCCGGCGCGCCCCCTCCGACGAACAGGAAGTCCTCCCCATGACGCTGAAGAACCGTTCGGGACAAGCCGTCGCACCCGAGCACGTCGACGCCCTCCGCACCACCGTGCGCGGCCAGGTGTTCGCCCAGGACGACGAGGGCTACGCCCGGGCGCGGCTGGTGTGGAACGGCTACTTCAACCGCCACCCGGGCCTGATCGTGCGCTGCGCCGGAGCCGCCGACGTGGTGGAGGCGGTCCGCTTCGCCACCCGGCACGACATCCGGCTCGCCGTACGCAGCGGCGGCCACAGCTACCCCGGCCACTCGACCATCGACGACGGCCTGGTCGTCGACCTGAGCGGGCTGAAGGGCATCCGGGTCGACCTCCAGCGCGGAGTCGCGATCTGCGAGCCCGGCCTGCTGCTGGCCGAACTCGACGACGAGACCTACCGGTTCGGGCTCGCCGTGACCGGCGGCCAGGTCTCCCACACCGGCATCGCCGGGCTGACCCTGGGCGGCGGCATCGGCTGGCTGTGCCGCTCCCGCGGGCTCACCGTCGACAACCTGGTCGCCGCAGACGTCGTCCTCGCCGACGGCGAGGTGCGCCGGGCCAGCGCCGAGGACGACGCCGACCTGTTCTGGGCGATCCGGGGCGGCGGCGGCAACTTCGGCATCGTCACCTCCTTCGAGTACCGGCTCCACCCGCAGGGCGCCTGCCGCACCGGCATCGTCGCCTACCGCGCCGGCGACCACGCGGCCGTCGCCACCGGCCTGTCCGCCTTCGCGGCCACGGCGCCGGACCGCCTGGCCCTGGCCGTCGGCCTGTTCGACCTGGCGGACGGCGACACGGGCATCGCCATCCGCTACGTCGACACCGCCCCGGCCGAGGACACCGGCGCGCTCGTCGACGCGCTCGCGGGCTTCGGCCCCGAGCCGGTGCTGCGCACCTCCGAGACCATGCCGTACCCGAAGGTCCAGCAGCTCGCCGACGCGGACATGGCCCACCACCGCCGCTACTACACCCGGTCCTTCATGATCGAGACGGTCACGGCCGAGGCCCTGGCCGGCCTGATCGAAGGCTTCCGCACCCGGAAGTCGGAGCTGTCCCAGATCGGTATGATGCTCCTCGGCGGCGAGGTCGCCCGGGTCGCCCCGGACGCCACCGCCTACCCGCACCGCGAGCCCGGCTTCCTGGTCACCCTGCTCGGCGGCTGGACCGACGAGCAGGACGACGCGGCCAACACCGCCTGGTGCCGCGAGACCTACGACACCCTCCAGCGCTTCACCTCGGGCGGCGTCTACGTCAACGAACTGCTCGACGAGGGCGAGCGGCGCATCGTCTCGGCCTACGGCGCCGACCACTACCGGCGGCTCTCCGAGCTGAAGGCGAAGTACGACCCGGCCAACACGTTCCGGGTGAACCAGAACATCAAGCCCGCCGCCCCGGCCGACGCCTGACCGGCGGCTGGAGGCCCCGGCCGCCCCGGGGCCTCCACCGGGCGGGTGTGCGCACCCGGTGCGGGCCGCACCGTGGCCCGGAAACGCAAAAGACCCCAGAAGAACTGGGGTCTCATCCGGTAAAGCTGGTGTCCGAGGGGGGACTTGAACCCCCACGCCCGATAAAGGGCACTAGCACCTCAAGCTAGCGCGTCTGCCATTCCGCCACCCGGACCGGGTGTCGCCCTCGCGGCTTCCGATCTCTCGTCCGTCGCGCTGACAGATGTAACTGTAGCAAAGATCGGCTTGGGGTCCCAAAACGGCTCCGGAGCGGGGAGCGGCGCTGGTGGCGGGGGCAAGGGGCGGCCTGTGGCGGGGGTGTGACCAGCGGGTTTCGGGGGCGTGCGGGGGGTGGATCGGGATCGGGCGCTGGGGGAGGATGGGCGGACGTGCTCGTACGGCCCGGGTGCAGGTCCTGGGGGTGGCGCGCTGGTGCGTCGGTGCGGGCCCAAGACGAGGAGTGACCGTGAGCGAGCGGAGCGAGTCGGCGGCGCCGAGGGTGACGGCTGAGTCGGAGGTCGCCGAGATCTGTCGCGATCTGATCCGGATCGACACCAGCAACTACGGGGACGGCTCCGGCCCGGGGGAGCGCAAGGCGGCCGAGTACGTGGCCGAGCAGCTCGCCGAGTTCGGGATCGAGCCGCAGATCTTCGAGTCGGCCAAGGGGCGGGCCTCGACCGTGGTCCGGATCGAGGGCGAGGACCGGTCCCGTCCGGGTCTGCTGATCCACGGCCACACCGACGTGGTCCCGGCCAACGCCGCGGACTGGACGTACGACCCCTTCGGCGGTGAGATCGCCGACGGCTGCGTGTGGGGGCGCGGCGCGGTCGACATGAAGGACATGGACGCGATGACCCTGGCGGTGGTCCGGGACCGGCTGCGCACCGGCCGCAAGCCCCCGCGCGACCTGGTGCTCGCCTTCCTCGCCGACGAGGAGGCCGGCGGCACCTACGGCGCCCGCTTCCTGGTGGACAAGCACCCGGAGCTGTTCGAGGGCGTGACCGAGGGCATCGGCGAGGTCGGCGGCTTCTCCTTCACGGTGAACGACCAGGCCCGGTTCTACCTGGTGGAGACGGCCGAGAAGGGCATGCACTGGATGCGCCTGACGGTCGAGGGCCGGGCCGGGCACGGCTCGATGGCGAACGACGACAACGCGATCACCGAGCTGTGCGAGGCCGTCGCCCGGCTCGGCCGGCACAAGTTCCCGCTGCGGATCACCCCGAGCGTGCGGGCCTTCCTGGACGAGCTCTCGGACGTGCTCGGGTACCGGCTGGACCCGGAGGACATGGACGAGGTGGTCCGGGTGCTCGGCGGCATCGCCAAGATGATCGGCACCACCTTCCGCAACACCGCCCAGCCGACCATGCTCGGCGCCGGTTACAAGGTGAACGTGATCCCCGGTCAGGCCACCGCGCACGTGGACGGGCGCTTCCTGCCCGGCTACGAGGAGGAGTTCCTGGCCGAGCTGGACAGCGTGCTCGGCCCGCGCGTGAAGCGCGAGTCGCTGCACTCGGACCGGGCGATCGAGACCGGCTTCGACGGCGCGCTGGTCGAGGCGATGCAGACCGCGCTGCGCGCCGAGGACCCGATCGCCCGCGCCGTGCCCTACTGCCTCTCGGGCGGGACGGACGCCAAGTCCTTCCAGGACCTCGGCATCCGCTGCTTCGGCTTCGCGCCGCTGCAGCTGCCGCCGGAGCTGGACTTCGCCGGGATGTTCCACGGCGTGGACGAGCGGGTGCCGGTGGACGGCCTGAAGTTCGGCGTCCGGGTGCTGGACCGCTTCATCGACGCCTGCTGATCAGGCGACTGGGTCGGCCCGCTCCCGGAGTGCCGGGGGCGGGCCGACCGCATTGTCCGAGCGCATGATTGTGGGACGGGTTGAAAGAGATCAACAGAAACGATTCTGCTAGCTGATTCAAGCCCGCGCGCTTGTGCGAACCCTCACCGTTGCGGGTGAATGGGAAATCTGTTCCGTACCCCGTTTGCCGCAGCGTCGTTCATTCCTGTGCAGCCCGCCGAACGGGTTGCGTTGTCCATACAGGAGGAATGATGAAGGTCAAGAAGATCGCCGCTGTCGCCGCCGCCACCGGTGGCCTGGTGCTCGCCGCCGCCGGTGTGGCGTCCGCTCACGGCGGTGCCGCTGCCGAGGGTGCGGCCGTGGGCTCCCCGGGTGTCGTGGCCGGCAACTCGGTCCAGGTGCCGGTGCACGTGCCGGTCAACCTGTGCGGCAACACCGTCAGCGTGATCGGCGTGCTGAACCCGGCGTTCGGCAACCACTGCGCCAACTTCTGAGTCGACCTCCGGGCCGCTGAGGCCCGTTGAGCCGGGCTGAGAACGGCCCCCGGGCGGCGGACGCGCCGCACCGGGGGCCTTTGCGCGGGGCCGTTCGGGCGGCCTCCGCTCCGCTCGGGGCCGTTGCGGCGGCCATCGTGCGGTCGGTTCCGGGAGGCACGACAAGGCCGGGGCGGCCTGATCGCTCGATCGGGTGAAGCTGCTTCGTTCGGCTCAACCTCCCGGTCTGCCTTTCGTTAACTCTGTGCAGTCGAAGACCTTGGGTGATTTCCGGATATACAAAAATTCCGACTTTCATACAGGTTCATGTCAAGGTCGCCACGCCGTACTCGAAAACGTCAGGGGAAATCATGAGGAATGTAGCCAAGAAGGGGATCCTCACCGCCGTGGCCACCGGCAGCGTGCTGGCCTCGACGGCCGGCTACGCCTACGCGGCCGCTGAGGCGCAGGGGGGCGCCGCGGGATCACCGGGTGTCGCCTCGGGGAACTCGGTGCAGGTGCCGGTCGAGGTGCCGATCAACGCCTGTGGCAACACGGTCGACGTGATCGGCGTGCTGAACCCGGCGTACGGCAACCACTGCGCCAACGTCAGCGGCGGTGGCGGCCGCCATGCCGCCCCGCGGCCCGGCCACGGCGGCCTGCCCGGCGGCGCCGCCTCCGGCACCGGTGCGAGCCGGGGTTCCTCCGCCTCGGGGGCCTCCGCGGCCGGCACGGCCGCCGGCTCGCCCGGGGTGATCTCCGGCAACAGCGTCCAGGCCCCGGTGCACGTGCCGGTGAACGCCTGCGGCAACTCGGTGAACGTGGTCGGCGTCGGCAACCCGGCCTTCGGCAACGGCTGCGGCACCGTCGCCCAGCCCGCGCCGAAGCCGACCGACGACTGCCCCGAGGGCCACACCCCGCCGCCCGTCCACGGTGGCGACGACACCGGCACGGGCAGCTCGCGCAACGGCGGCCCCTCGACCGCTGCCGTCCCGGGCACCCCGGCCGCCCAGGCGCCGAAGGCCGGCGGCACCCAGGCCGTTCCGGCCGCCGCCCGGGTCGGCACCCCGGCCGCGCCCGCCGCGCAGAACGTCGCGGCGGCCGGTGAGCTCGCCCACACCGGCGCGGGCGACGTGGAGCTGCTCGGCGCCGCCGGGCTGGCGCTGCTGATCGGCGGCGGCGTGCTCTACCGTCGCGCCCGGGTCGGCGCCGGCGCCCGCTGAGTCCGGGGCGCCCGTCCGGGGAGTCACCCGACGCGGCGCCCGGCGAGCGACCTCTCGCACACCCCGCCGACGTGCCCGCGGCCGCCCGTTCAACCGGGCGGCCGCGGGCGCGTGGAGGCCGGGAGCGGATCCCCTCAGGCGGCCTGCGCGGCGCCCGTCACCAGATCCGGACCTGTCGGATGATCCGCCGCTTCAGCCGGACCGTCCGACTGCCGTCGGGGAACAGCCTCAGCCGGTCGAGCTCCCAGTGCCCGTACTCGGCGTGCTCGGTGAGCAGTTGGCGCGCCGCATTGCGCGTGGTGCCGCGCGGCATGCGCAACGACTGGTACTCGTACTCCGGCTGCCGGACCGGCTTCGGTGGGGTCAAAACGCTCCTCCTGAGGATCACCTGCGGGCAAGCCTACGGCCTGCCCCGGACAGTCGGCCCGGGTATTTCCGGCCGTCCTCCCGTCCCGGTCCGGCGGTTCGGGGGCGGCCGGCCCGAACGCCCGGCTGACAGTGCATCAGTTCTGTTGCTGCTGAGGAGGGGATACCCCGATACCGGCGCGCGAAGCGGCACCCGGACGGCCCCGCCGGGCCGGTCGCGCGCCCTCTGCGCCCGACCCGCGCCGGTTCTGCCGGGGGACAGAAGTGACGGAATCGGACATCAAGGGGGAAGTTGCGGTGAAATCGCGGGTGTAGGTGACAACCGCTGTGCGTACCGGCATCGCGGGGAGATAGCGTCTGCACCATGTCTGATGCCGCGCAGCCCACCATTGCCGAGGTACGCGCCGCCGCTGAGGCGGTCAAGGCCGCCATCGACCGTCATCTGGAAGCGGTGTCAAGCCCCAACGCAACTGATGATCCCGCCGTGTCCACTGCCTACGAGCAGTTGGCGACGGCGGCCATCGCCTACGACCAACTCCTCTACGAGGTCTACGACGAGGTCACGCCCTTCGAGATCCCCGGCGACGAGGGACCGGGCGGTTACCACGGCCCGGAACAGCCCGAGGCGATCAGCGTGCTGATCCGCCGCGACTACCACGTGGTGGACCCGAAGCGGCTGCGCGCGCAGGCCGAGCGGCTCGACGAGTCGCTGACCCCGGGCGGCGCCGGCGGCGTCAACTCCGCGATCGGCGTGCTGTTCGGCGAGTACGAGCCGGACGAGATCGCCGCCCGCAGCGAGGAGTTCGGCCTGGAGGAGGCGGATTCGACGCTCTGGGTCGCGGCGGCCGAGCCGACCGAGCCGGGGGAGTGGCTGCCGGAGCCCTTCGAGCACGCGGACCCGCAGCTGCTGATCTGCCGGTTCGACGTGAGCGAGGTCTACGACGACGAGGACCCCGACGACTGACGTCGGAGGCACCCGTGGAGGGCGGGCCCGGGACACCGGGCCCGCCCTCCACGCGTCGACCCGTCGATCCGGGTGACCGGCACGCGCGACCGGTGCGCACAGCCGGCACGTGGGACCGGTACGCGCCCCCGGCGCGCGTGACCACCGACCGCGTGCGGTCAGCGCGCCGGACCGCCACCCCCGGTCACTGCTCGGCGACGGCGTTCTCCGCGAGGACGGAACGCAACCGGGTGGTGCGCGGCTGCGCCGGGCGCTCGGCGACGGCCTGGGCGAGCGCCGGCCCGGCCGCGTGGACCACGGACAGGTGCCGCTCGCCGCGCCCGAACGCGGTGTAGACCCACTGCCGGGAGAGCGCCGCCCCGGCGTCCTCCGGGACCACGACCACCGCGGCGGGCCAGCGGCGGCCCAGCGCCTGGTGGACGGTCAGCGCCCAGCCGTGCCGCAGTCGGCCGGCCTCGGCGGGCGGGACCGTCCGCCGGGAGCCGTCGGGGTACTCCAGGTGCAGGCCGGCCGCGTCGCCGTCCAGCACCCGGGCCGGGCGGGTGACCCCGGGAGCAGGGGACTCCACCACCCGGTCGCCTGGGTCGAACCCGCCGAAGCGCCCGGGGCCGGGGTTCAACCGGGCCTTCGCCGCGGCGTTCAGCGCCCGGGTGCCGGCCGGTCCGCCGTGGCCCGGGGTGAGCAGCACCACCTGCTCGGCGGGGATGCCGAGCGCGCGCGGGATCGAGTCGGTGAGCAGCTGCACGGCGCGGTGGACGGCCTCGCCGCCGTCCTTGGCGGTCAGGATGACCACCTCCTTGTCCGGCGCCTCGACCGGCTGCAGTTCGCCGACGCCGACGCCGGAGACCAGCTCGCCGATCGGGCCGAAGTCCGGGGTGCGGGAGGCGACTGCGGGGCAGACCTTGGCGGCCAGCAGGTCGGCGAAGAACCGGCCGGGACCGGCCGACCAGAGCTGCCCCGGGTCCCCGCTGAGGACCAGCCGGGTGCCGTCGGCGAGCGACTCCAGCACGATCGCGGCCAGTTCGACGTCCAGCAGCGGGGCGTCCAGGACGACCAGGAGGTCCAGGGCGAGCGAGCCGTCGGCCGCCCGGCGCGGGCCGGCCGTGCCGGAGAGCAGCTCGGTGAGCGTGACCACCGGGGTCGCGGCCTCGCCGAGCGCGTCGAAGGATGCCTTGCCCTGGTCGGTCCAGGTGGCGGCCCAGGCGCGCAGCCCGAGTTCCCGGGCGGCGGCGACCAGCGCGGCCGGCTCGGCGCGGGCGGCCTCGCCGCCGGTGTGCAGGACGAGGGCGTGCTCGGCGACGGCCCGGATCAGGGCGCTCGCGGAGGAGGAGGACGCCGCCGCGGCGGCGGCTTCCCAGGCGGCGGGACCGACGGGGACGGGCCCGGCCTCGACGGGGGCCGCGGTGCCCGCGTCCTCGACGGCCGACCCCTCGGCCTCGACCGCTCCGGCGTCGGCGTCCGCCGCTTCGACCGCTTCGGGCTCCGCGGCTTCGACGGCCGCGGGGTCCTCGCCCGGGACGAAGGTGGCCATCAGCTGGAGCAGCTTCTCGGCGAGGCTGTCCTCCGCCATCGCCAGCCCCTCGAGCGCGAGCAGCGTCCGGGTCGGCGGCTCGTCCTCCTCGCCGCCCGCCGACTGCGCCTCGGCTCCGCCCAGTTCCTCCTGGAACGGCAGCACCCGCCCGTCCGCGACCGCGTGCTGGATCGCGGCGGCCGGCTCCGGCATCCGGAGCCGTTCGAGCCCGGCGGCCACGTCCGGCAGGGCCTGGGCGGAGTGGCCGCGCAGAGCCGCCTGCTCCAGCAGCCAGACGACCAGGGCCTGGGCCCGGCGGGGGTCGTCCGGGGCGGCCTCGGCGCCGAGCAGCCCGCGGGCGAAGTGGTCCGCGTGCTCGGGGCGCACACCGGGGAGGCCGAGGACCGCCCACGGGTCGTCGCGCAGCCGCGCGGCCGCACCGTCGCCGAACGCGGTCACCGCGGCGGCCGCCAGTTCGGTCGGGGCGCCGCCGGCGGCCAGCACCTCGGTGGTCTGCCGGAGCGCGTCGCCGTTCGGCGCGTCGGGCTGCCCGACCGGGGCGGTGGGGGTGGCGGGGGCGGTGGGAGCAGCAGGCGGGCTCGCCCGGTGAACCGTCGGGCCACCAGCCGCCGACGCCTCGGCGATCCCGGCCTCGGAACCCGCGGCCTCGGAACCCGCCGCCTCGGTGTCCAAGGGTTCGGAGCCCGGCGCCTCCGCACCCTCGACCCCGGGCACCGGCCCGGACTCCGCCGGCTCCGCCGCCTTCGCGCCGGAGGCGCCCAGTCGGTGGGCCCCCGGCCGCGCCGCCCGCTGCTCGATCCGGCGCATCTGCTCCATGACCGCCGCCAGCTCCGCGGCCTTGCCGGCCGGCGAGGCCGCCGTCTCCTCCGGAGCGCCGTTCCCCGTGTCACTCATCGTCGTCCGCTCCAAAGGTCACTCCACTGCACGTTCTGTTCGACGACCCGGCCGGGGCTACAGCTCCGTCCACCCCTGGTCCGGGTAGCGGTGCACCGGCGACGAGATGTCGTCCAGCGCGCCGCGGATCTCTCCCGGAAGCGTAAGCGCCTCCACCGACAGTGCCGCCTGGAGCTGGGCCACCGTGCGCGCCCCGACCAGTGCGCTCGCCACCCCGGGCCGGTCCCGGACCCAGGCCAGCGCGACCGCGAGCGGGCTGCTGGCGAGCCCGTCGGCGGCGGTGGCGACGGCGTCCACGATCCGCCGGGAGCGCTCCCCGAGGTAGGGCTGGACGAACCCGGACAGGTACGGCGAGGCGCCGCGCGAGTCCTGCGGGACGCCGTGCCGGTACTTCCCGGTGAGCACCCCGCGCCCGAGCGGTGAGCCCGCCAGCACGCCGACCCCGGCGTCCAGCGCGGCGGGCAGCGCCTCCCGCTCGATGCCGCGTTGCAGCAGCGAGTACTCCAACTGGGCCGCGGCCAGCGGCATCCGGTCGTGGTGGGCGCGCTGCCAGGTGGCGGCCTTGGCGAGTTGCCAGCCGCTGAAGTCGCAGACGGCGGCGTAGCGGGCGCGGCCGGAGGAGACGGCGATGTCGAGGGCGCTGAGGGTCTCCTCGACGGGGGTGGTCGGGTCGAAGGCGTGCACCTGCCACAGGTCGACGTACTCGGTGCCGAGCCGGCGCAGCGAGGCGTCCAGGGCGGCGAGCAGGTGGCCGCGCGAGCCGTCGAAGCGGCGGGTGGACTCGGGGACGCTGCCGGCCTTGGTGGCGATGACGAGTTCGGAGCGCGGGATCAGGTTGTCGGTGAGGCGGGAGATGAGGTACTCGGCGCCGCCGTCGGCGTACACGTCGGCGGTGTCGACCAGGTTGCCGCCGGCGTCGACGAACTCCTTGAGCTGCTCGGCGGCTTCGTGCTCGTCGGTGTCCCGGCCCCAGGTCATGGTGCCGAGACCGAGGCGGGAGACCTGTAGGCCGGTACGGCCGAGGTGGCGCTTTTCCATCGGACGGGCCCTCCACTGGCCGGTGGCCCCGGTGGCCCCGGTGGCCCTGTAAACGCGCAGGTGAGGAGAGCGCTCCCCACGTCGGCTGAGCGTAGCGGCCGGTGCCCGGGCAGGGGCGCAGACCCGCAGAACGATCAATGCGCGCGGTGTGACCCAGGCCACCACTACCCGTCAGTAGCATGACCTCCGCGAACGCGGTTACGCTCGCCGTCCGGGCCCGCCCGCCCGGCCCGTCCGACCGGCCACCACGTCCGCCCGACTGGCCACCGGGCCCACCCGACTGGAAGGTTCGGCACATGCGACTCGGCATCAACCTCGGCTACTGGGGACTCGGCATGGACGCCGACAACATCGCGGTGGCCCAGGAGGCCGACCGGCTCGGCTACTCGGTCTGCTGGGCGGCCGAGGCGTACGGCTCGGACGCGGCGACCGTGTTGAGCTTCGTCGCCGCCAGGACCGAGCGGATCGACGTCGGTTCGGCCATCTTCCAGATCCCGGCCCGTACCCCGGCGATGACCGCGATGACCGCCGCGACCCTGGACACCCTCTCCGGCGGCCGGTTCCGGCTCGGCCTCGGCGTCTCCGGCCCGCAGGTCTCCGAGGGCTGGTACGGCGTGAAGTTCGACAAGCCGCTCGCCCGCACCCGCGAGTACGTGGAGATCGTCCGCAAGGCGATGTCCCGCGAGCGGCTGGTGCACGAGGGCGCGCACTGGACCCTGCCGCTGCCCGGCGGCCCGGGCAAGCCGATCAAGTTGACCGTGCACCCGGTGCGCGAGCGGATCCCGCTGTACATCGCCGCGATCGGCCCGAAGAACCTGGAGCTGACCGGCGAGATCGCCGACGGCTGGCTCGGCATCTTCTTCTCGCCCGAGCACTCCGCGCTGTCCCTCGACGCGCTCACGGCCGGCCGGGCCAAGGCCGGCAGGACACTGGACGGCTTCGACCTCTGCCCGACCGTGAACCTCGCGGTCGGCGAGGACGTCAAGGCCGGGGTCGACGGCCTGCGCTCCTACGCGGCGCTGTACATCGGCGGCATGGGCAGCAAGGAGAAGAACTTCTACAACCAGCTGACCCGGCGCATGGGTTACGAGCAGGCGGCCGACGAGATCCAGGAGAAGTACCTGGCCAAGGACTACGCGGGCGCCGCCGCCGCCGTCCCGCACGACCTGATCGACGCCACCTCGCTGATCGGCGACACCGCCCGGATCGCCGACCGGATGCAGGCCTACGCCGACGCGGGCGTCACCACCCTCACCCTGGCCCCGTCCGGCTTCACCCTGGACGAGCGGATCCGGGCGCTGCGCACCGGAGTCGAGGCGCTGGAGCGGGCCGGGCTCGCGTAGCCGACCCGGGCCGCAGGCCCCGGCGGCGCTACAGCCAGTCGTGCCGCTTGAACACCCGGTGCAGCACCACGCACACCAGTGCCATGAACGACAGCACCGCCGGGTAGCCCCAGGGCTCGTGCAGTTCGGGCATCACGTCGAAGTTCATCCCGTACACGCCCGCGATCATGGTCGGGACGGCGGCCAGCGCCGCCCAGGCCGAGATCTTCCGCATGTCGTTGTTCTGCTGCACGCTCACCTGCGCCAGGTTGGCGCTGAGGATGTCGGTCAGCAGCCGGTCCATGCCGTCCACCTGGTCGTTCACCCGGGCCAGGTGGTCGGCGACGTCCCGCAGGTAGGGGGCGGCCTCCGGGCGGACGAACGGGGCGCCGCGCTCCAGCCCGAGCATCGGCTCCAGCAGCGGGGCGGTGGCCCGGCGGACGGTCATCACCTGGCGCTTGTAGCCGTAGATCCGCCCGGCGGTGTCGCGGCCGACCCGGCCGGGGGCGAAGACGTCCGCCTCCAACTCGTCCAGGTCGACCTGGAGCGCGGTGGCCACCTCGACGTAGCCGTCCACCACGGTGTCGCAGACCGAGTGGAGGACCGAACTGGGCCCGTAGCGCAGCAGTTCGGGCTGCTGTTCCAGCCGGGCCCGCAGGCCGCTGAGCGGGGCGTCCGCACCGTGCCGGACGGTCATCACGAAGTCCGGGCCGACGAAGACCATCACCTCGCCGGTGGTGACGGCGTGGCTGTCGGCGTGGTGGCCGAGGGTCTTGAGGGTGACGAACAGCGAGCCCTGGTAGGCCTCGACCTTGGGGCGCTGGTGGGCGCTGACCGCGTCCTCGACGGCCAGCGGGTGCAGCGCGAACTCCTTGCCGACCCGGTCGAGTTCCTCGGCGGTCGGTTCGAACAGGCCGACCCAGACGAAGGCGTCCGGGCCGGCCTCGCGGGCGGCGGCGAGCGTGTCGGTGAGGTCCTCGGAGGCCCCGAGTCGGCGGCCGTCCTGGTACGCGGCGCAGTGGACGATCATGCGGGCCATTGTCCCCCGGAAGGGCATCCCGGCACGGCCCGCCGGGCCGGGAGGCCGGGAGCCGGGCCGCACCCCGGCCGCCGCCGCGGCGTCGATCGCGCCCCACGACGGGGCCCGGAGGCCGTAGGCTGGCCCCATGCCCACCCTGCTGCTCGTCCGCCACGGCCGCTCGACCGCGAACACCGCCGGGATCCTGGCCGGTTGGACCCCCGGCGTGGACCTGGACGACACCGGGCGCGCGCAGGCCGCCGCGCTGGCCGGGCGGCTGGCCGGGATCCCGCTGGTGCGGGCCGTCAGCAGCCCGCTGGAGCGCTGTCGGCAGACCCTGGAGCCGCTGCTCGCCGCCCGCCCCGAGCTGGGCCCGCCGACCGAGGACGAGCGGCTGGGGGAGTGCCACTACGGGGAGTGGACCGGCCGCCCGCTGGCCGAGCTGGCCAAGGAACCGCTCTGGCGCACCGTCCAGGACCACGCCGCCGCCGCGGCCTTCCCGGGCGGTGAGTCGCTGCGCGAGCTGAGCCACCGCACGGTCGACGCGGTCCGCGAGTGGAACGCGAAGATCGCCGCCGAGCACGGCGAGGACGCGGTCTGGCTGGCCTGTTCGCACGGGGACGTGATCAAGGCGGTGGTGGCCGACGCGCTCGGCCTGCACCTGGACCACTTCCAGCGGATCAGCGTCGAGCCCTGCTCGGTCACCGCGATCCGCTACACCCCGCAGCGGCCGTTCGTGCTCAGGACGGGCGACACCGGTGACCTCTCCTCGCTCGCGCCCAGGCCCCCGGCCGACTCCGCCGCCGCGACCACCCCGGTCGGCGACGCGGTGGTCGGCGGCACCGCCTGAACCGCACCGCCTGAACCGCACCGCCGAACCGCACCGCCGAACCGCACGGCCCGAGGCGCCGCGCCCGCACCGCCCGCGGCGAGGCGGCCCCGGCGGCACGCCCCGCGCCCGCGGGTGCCACCCCGCCCACGGGCCCCGCTCGGCTCCCCGGCCGGGCCCCGGAGGTCGTAGGGTGACTGATGAGTGCCCCGCAGTTCGACCACCTGCCCAGTTGGACAACCCGATCCGGAGCTAGCGCGTGACCCGTCAGGTCTTCTTCTACGACCAGCCCGAACGGTTCGTGGCCGGCACCGTCGGCCAGCCCGGCGCCCGGGCGTTCTACCTGCAGGCCAGCGCCCGGGGCCGGATCACCAGCGTGCTGCTGGAGAAGAACCAGGTCGCCGCGCTCGCCGAGCGGATCGAGGAGGTCCTGGACGAGGCGCTGCGGCGCAGCGGGGGCGACGCGTCCATCCCGGCCACCGCGCCCAAGGACCTGCTGGACACCGCCCCGCTGGACCTCCCGCTGGAGCAGGAGTTCCGGGTCGGCACCATGGCGCTGGCCTGGGACAGCGTGGACGCCTGCCTGGTGGTCGAGGCGCAGGCGCTGGTGGAGGACGAGGAGGACGCGGAGGGCGAGGAGGAGGCCCTCCAGGACGACGAGAACGGCCCGGACATGCTGCGGGTGCGGCTGACCGGCGCGATGGCCCGGGTGTTCGCCAAGCGCGCGCTGGACCTGGTCGCGGCCGGTCGCAAGCCCTGCCCGTTCTGCAACCTGCCGCTCGACCCGGAGGGCCACCTGTGCCCGCGCGCGAACGGGTACCGGCGCTGAACACCGAGACCCCGCCGCAGGCCGACCCGGCGGCCGCCGCCGCCCTCGCCGCCGACGTGCCCACCGCCCTCGCGCTGCTGCGCCAGGGCGGGCTGACCGTGCACGGCCGGCTCACCGAGGCCTCCAACGCCGCGCTGTACTGCACCGTCGAGCACGGTTCGCTGAGCGCGCAGGCCGTCTACAAGCCGGTGGCCGGGGAGCGCCCGCTGTGGGACTTCCCGGACGGCACGCTGGCCGGCCGGGAGGTCGCCGCGTACGAGCTGTCCGCGGCGACCGGCTGGGAGCTGATCCCGCCGACCGTGCTGCGCGACGGTCCGCACGGCCCGGGCATGGTCCAGCTGTGGGTCGAGCCCGATCCGGCGGCCGAGCCGCTGCTCGCGCTGCAGGACCCGACCGGGCCGGAGGAGGGCTGGCTGCCCATCGTCCGGGCCGAGGTCGAGGGCGGCCGCACCGCGCTGCTGGTGCACCACGACGACCGCCGGCTGCGCCGGCTGGCCGTGCTGGACGCGGTGCTCAACAACGCCGACCGCAAGGGCGGTCACCTGATCCCCGCGGCCGACGGCCGGGTGTACGGCATCGACCACGGCGTCACCTTCAACACCGAGGGCAAGCTGCGCACCCTGCTCTGGGGCTGGGCGGGCGACCCGCTGCCCGCCGAGGCGCTGGAGGTACTGGCCCGGCTGGCCGAGCAGTTGGACGGGGAGCTGGCCGAGCGCCTGGCCCCGCACCTGACCGGTGCCGAACTGGACGCCACCCGGGCCCGGGTGGCCGGGCTGCGCAGCTCCGGCACCCACCCGCTGCCGGCCGCGGACTGGCCCTCGATCCCCTGGCCGCCGGTCTAGGCCTGTCCGGCCGGACGTGGCCGCGAACCGTCCGCACCCCGCCGCAACCGCCGGGGCGGCCCCGGCGGCCCGGCGCCCCGGGCGTTCAGCCCCGGTCCCCGGCCGGGTTACCCGCCGGTGGTCTGGACCTGTTACCGGAATAGGTCGCACACTGCTCCGATGGACGTGCGACGGACCACCCCCCGAACCGCGCCGGACCTGCCGTTGCACCGCCTGCAGGTCCCGCTGCCCCACCTACTGCCCTTCGCCATCGGCAGTTTCGACGCGATCGGCCCGCTCTCCCGGGCCAACTTCCCCCACCGGCACTCGTTCTACGAGATCGTGCTGGTCACCGGCGGCCGCGGTGCCCACGTCCTGGACCTGGTCCACCGGCCGCTGGCGCCACCGCAGTTGTGCGTGATCACGCCCGGCCAGGTGCACCACTGGGCGGACACCGAAGGGCTCACCGGCCGGGTCGTCCTGTTCAACGAGGACTTCCTGCTGGGTCACCCGCAGGACCTGGCCGCGCTGCGCGCCCTGGCCACCCGCCCCGGGATCGGGCTCGGCGAACAGGCCGGGGCCGTCGCCGGGTTGCTCGCCGACATGGAGCAGGAGTACCTGACCATGGCGCCCGGCTACCAGGGCGTGCTGCGGGCCAGCCTGCACATCCTGATCGTCCGGGCGCTGCGTGCCCGCACCCCGGACGACCGGCCCGCGGTGCCCACCCGGCCGGCCGAACTGGCGGCGGCCTTCACCCGGTTGATCGCCCGGCCGGGCGGGGTGCGGCACTCGGTGGCCTCCACCGCCCAGGAACTCGGGGTCTCCCCGGGGCACTTGCAGACCCTGGTCAAGCAGGCCACCGGCCGCACCCCGGGCGGGCTGATCCGCCGGCAGCAGACCCTGGAGGCCAAACGACTGCTCGCCTGCACGGATTTGACGATCCGTCAGGTCGCCAAGGAGTCGGGTTTCGCGGACCCGGCGTACTTCTGCCGGTTCTTCCGGCGGGAGACCGGGATGACCCCGGGGGAGTTCCGCTCCCGGGTCGACGGAAATCACCACGATCCCCGGATCATGTCCATCGCTGTGGCCCCGGACGGTCCGTAGTGTCAGTGCTGGCCACCGGCGGTCGGTCCAGCGCGCGGACGGGCGGCCGGTTCGGCCCTTGTCATGCCCCCACCATGGCAAGGGCCGCCCCCCACCCCCACAAAAATCCACGGGAAGGAGACGGCGCATGTCCCCGTCCGACGGCATGATCAGCCGCAAAACCGTCCTGAAGGCCGCCGCCGTGCTCGGAGCCGCGCCACTGCTGATCGGCGGCGGAGTGGCGCTGGCCCGGGACCAGGTCGGCAGCGGCCGCATCCCAGGCCTGACCCCCGACTGCCACGACGGGGACGACCCCACCATCGAGCAGATCGAGGGCCCGTACTTCAAGCCGAACTCCCCGCTGCGCAGCTCGATGGTCAATGACGGCCCGGGTACCCGGCTGACCGTCAGCGGCTACGTCTTCGGCCGCGCCTGCCTGCCCATCTCCGGCGTGCTGCTGGACTTCTGGCAGGCCGACGACGGCGGCAACTACGACAACGTCGGTTTCACCTTCCGCGGCCACCAGTTCACCGACGCCAACGGCGCGTACAAGCTGGACACCATCATCCCGGGCCTCTACCCGGGCCGTACCCGGCACCTGCACGTCAAGGTCCAGGCGCCCGGCCGCCCGATCCTGACCACCCAGCTCTACTTCCCGGGCGAGCCCCGCAACAACACCGACACCATCTACGACGCCCGGCTGCTGATGAACATCCGGCAGAACGGCTCCGGCGAGGACGGCAGCTTCGACTTCGTGCTGGACGTGCCGCAGACCCCGGGCACCCCGACCCCGACGGCCACCCCCACCGGAACCCCCACCGGCACCCCGACCGGCGGGCCCACCACGCCGCCCGGCGGCGGCAGCTGGGCCGCGGGCACGGCGTACCGCGCGGGCGACCGCGTCACCTACTCCGGCGCCTCCTACGTCTGCCTCCAGGCGCACACCGCCATGGCGGGTTGGGAGCCGCCGAACGTACCGGCCCTCTGGCAGCGGTCGTAGCGGCTCCGGCCGCTTCCCCCGGGGAGCCGGGCGCCCGGTCGGCGGCAGGGCCGACCGGGCGCTCACCCGTGCCCGGAACCGATCGGGCGCGCTCACCCGTGCCCGGATCCGTGCGGATCGCGTCATACGCCCGAAACGGAACGCGCTTTACCAGCCACCAACCGGTCGGGCAACGACGGGAAGCGATTCCAGTCGATCTTGCGGACTGGTTAGGCTTTCAAATGTTCTCAAGGTTAAAGTCGATCCCATGCATGCCTGGCCCGCCTCCGAGGTTCCCGCCCTGCCTGGTCAGGGGCTCCCCCTCCGTATCTTCGACACCGCAGCGGGCACGGTCCGCGAGGTGGTGCCGCAGGACGGCACCGCCCGGATCTACGTCTGCGGCATCACGCCCTACGACGCGACCCACATGGGCCACGCCGCCACCTACAACGCCTTCGACCTGGTGCAGCGGGTCTGGAAGGACGCCGGCCACGACGTCCTGTACGTCCAGAACGTCACCGACGTGGACGACCCGCTGCTGGAGCGCGCGGCCGAGACCGGCCAGGACTGGGTGGCCCTCGCCGAGCGCGAGACGGCCCTGTTCCGCGAGGACATGACCGCCCTCCGGCTGCTCCCGCCGGCCCACTACGTCGGCGCCGTCGAGTCGATCCCGTGGATCGTCCCGATCGTCCAGAAGCTGCTGGCCTCCGGCGCCGCCTACCAGGTGGACGGGGACATCTACTTCTCGGTCGACGCCGACCCGCACTTCGGCGAGGTCTCCGGCCTGACCCGCGAGGCCATGCGCCCGGTCTTCGCCGAGCGCGGCGGCGACCCGGACCGCCCCGGCAAGCGCGACCCGCTGGACGCCCTGCTCTGGCTGGCCGCCCGCCCGGGCGAGCCCGCCTGGGACACCGAGCTCGGCCGCGGCCGACCCGGCTGGCACATCGAGTGCGTCGCCATCGCGCTGCAGTACCTGGGCATGACCTTCGACATCCAGGGCGGCGGCAGCGACCTGTCCTTCCCGCACCACGAGATGGGCGCCGCGCACGCCCAGGCCGCCACCGGCTCGCACCCGTACGCCAAGGCGTACGTGCACGCCGGCATGGTCGGCCTGGACGGCCACAAGATGTCCAAGTCCCGCGGCAACCTGGTCTTCGTCTCGGCCCTGCGCCGCGAGGGCGTCGACCCGGCGGCGATCCGCCTGGCGCTGCTCGCGCACCACTACCGCGAGGACTGGGAGTGGACCAAGGCCGTCCTGGACGAGGCCGTCGAGCGCCTCGCCCGCTGGCGGGCCGCGGTCTCCCGGCCGGACGGCCCGGCCGCCGAGCAACTGCTCACCGAGGTCCGCGCGGCGCTGGCGAACGACCTGGACGCGCCCGCCGCGCTGGCCGCCGTCGACCGCTGGGCCGCGCGGCAGGACGGCGAGGGCGGTACCGACATCGGCGCCCCCGGCCTGGTCTCCCGCACCGTGGACGCCCTGCTCGGCGTCGCGCTGTAGTCACCGAGGAATACCGAAGGGGCGCCCGGACCGAGGTCCGAGGCGCCCCTTCAACGTTCCGCCCGCCGGAGCCGCCGGAGCCGCCGGAGCCGCCGGAGCCGCCGGAGCCGCGGGGCCGCTGCCGGGGCCCACGCACGCCGGGCGAGGAGGCCGCCTACTCCTCCTCGGCGCCCTCCTGGCTCTCCCGGGTCGTGCCCGGCCCCTCCGGCTCGGCCGGGCGCTCGGCCGTCGCGTGCCCGGACACCGGCTTCTCGCCCGTCGGCCCGACGTTCTCCCGTCGGCGCAGGTAGCGCTCGAACTCGCGCGCGATCGCGTCCCCGGAGGCCTCCGGCAGCTCTGCGGTGTCCTGCGCCTCCTCCAACTGCTGGACGTACTCGGCCACCTCGCTGTCCTCGGCGGCCAGCTGGTCCACGCCCAACTGCCAGGCCCGGGCGTCCTCGCCCAGTTCGCCCGGCGGGATGGGCAGGTCCAGCAGGTCCTCCAGCTTGTTCAGCAGCGCCAGCGTGGCCTTGGGGTTGGGCGGCTGCGCGACGTAGTGCGGCACCGCGGCCCAGAGCGTCACGGCCGGCACCCCGGCGTGGGTGCAGGCCTCCTGGAGCACCCCGACGATCCCGGTCGGGCCCTCGTAGCGGCTCTCCTCCAGGTCCAGCCGACGGGCCAGGTCCGGGTCGGAGGTGACCCCGCTGACCGGCACCGGCCGGCTGTGCGGGGTGTCGCCGAGCAGCGCGCCCAGGATCACCACCAGCTCGATGCCCAGCTCGTGCGCGAAGCCGAGCAGTTCGTTGCAGAACGAGCGCCAGCGCATGCTCGGCTCGATGCCGCGGACCAGCACCACGTCCCTGGTCGTCGGCTCGGTCACCCGGACCACCGAGAGCCTGGTGGTCGGCCAGGTGATCCGGCGGATGCCGCCGTCCAACCAGATCGTCGGACGGTTGACCTGGAAGTCGTAGTAGTCCTCGGCGTCCAGGGCGGCGATCACCTTGCCGCCCCAGGTCTCGTCCAGATGCGCCAGGGCCGCGGAAGCGGCGTCGCCCGCGTCGTTCCACCCCTCGAAGGCGCAGACCATCACCGGGTCGATCAACTCGGGAACATCTTCCAGCTCGATCACCCAGCGTCTCCCTCCGGTCGGCGGTCGGACCGGCACCGCCTCGGCTGGCCTGCCGGGGCACTGACGGGCCGGCTCCCGCCTGTCGAACCTCTCGTCTCCCATGGAACGGCTCGCTCCATGGTCCCTACCTGCCCAGCCTACGGGCTTTGATGCGCATGGTGGTCGGGCACCGGGACAGTCTGGGGGAGCGGACCGCCCTGATCCAGCGGATATCCGCCCGACAGCGGCTGACGCACCGTCAGATCGCCCGACGGGCACGCAGGGTGTCCGAGCAGCGACGCAGCGGGACGGATCGCCGCCCGGGCGCGGCGGCGCGATGATGGGGAGGCGGGGCCGGGCGGAAGGGGCCGACCGATGAACCGACGGCTGTGGATCGGCGCGGGCGCGGGTGCGGCGGCGCTGGCCGGAGGCGCGCTGCTGGCGGCGGACCGGGCCGGACGCCGGCTGCCGGTCGGGCACGTCACCGAGGGTGGGCTGGAGCTGGGACAGCCGCCCGGCGCGGTGTGGGAGGTGCTGACCGACATCGACCTGTACCCGGCCTGGCGCCCGGGCCTGACCCATGTCGAACGGCTGCCCGCCGGAGCCGGCGGCCGCCCCCGCTGGCGCGAGTACGACCGGCACGGGCACACCACCTACGAGGTGGTGGCGAGCGAGGCCCCGTACCGGCTGGTGACCGGCATCGCCGATGCGGAGCCGCCCCACGGCGGTACCTGGACGTACCGGCTCGCCCCGGCCGGGCCGGGCTGCTCACTGACCGTGACCGAGCGCGGTGAGGTCCGTCGGCCGGTGGACCGGGCGGTCGCCCGCTACCTGACCGGCGAGGCCGCCGGGGTGCACCGCTACCTGGGCGCCCTCGCCCACCGGATGGCCGGCTGAGCGGCCCGGGCGGTCAGGGCGGCCCGAACGGCCCGGCCGGGCGCAGCGGCCCCGGACCCGGTCAGGCCGGGTCCACCCAGCCGCTGCGGTACGCCGCCCAGTTCTCCGGCGTCGCCGCGAAGTCCACGTACAGCGCGACGCCGAAGTTCGCCCGCCGCAGGTCCTGGCGGCCCAGGCCCAGCCGGACGCCCCGGACCGCCGCCGGGACGGTCTCCGCCCGGCCCCAGTGGCCCCACCGGTCGTCCCAGTAGAACGGCAGGCCGATCAGCAGGTCGACCTCCGGCGGGGTGGCCGCCAGCGCCAGCTCGGTCTGCAGCGCGACGTAGCCGCCGTACAGCGGCTCGGTCGGCATCGAGGTGTCGTAGGTCATCACCGCGATCTGGTCGACCCGGCGGGCGGTCTCGCGGAAGTACGCCGCGTCCCACCACTTGCCGTGGTCGGTGAGCAGGATGCCGGCCGTGTGCAGGCCGGGGACCGGGTCGATCTGCGGTGCCGCCACCGACAGCTCCGCCCCGCGGGCGGCCGTCACCGGGCGGACCTGGTCGAGCAGGGCGAGCCAGCCGGCCGTGCCGGGGCGGATCGGCTCCATGTCGAAGTGCACGCCGTCGAAGCCCTGGTCGAGGACCTGGCGGGCGGAGTCGGTGATCCGGTCCCGGGTGGGTGCGTCGTCCAGGTCGAGGGCGTCCCGCTCCGGCTTGACCTCGTCGCCCAGCCAGCCCTGCACCCGCACCCCGGGCAGCGCCCGGTGGACGGCCCCGGTGAACCAGCGGGCCTGCGGGTGGACGGACGGCGGCAGCGAGCCGTCGTGCTCCAGCGGTCCGGTGTGCACGTACAGGTCGCGCACGCCGGTGCCGGCCAGTTGCCGGGCCAGCGCCGCCACGTCGGTCTCGGTCTTGCGGCCGTCCACCCAGGCGTGGCCGAGCCAGACGGCGTCCCGGCCCCGGGTACGGGCCTCGGCGGCCGGTTCACCTGAGTAGTGCAGTCGGATCGCGACGAACAGCGAGCCCAGCGCGGCGACCGGCACGGCCACCGCCAGCCCCAGCGCGACCAGACCGCGGCCCCACCACGGCAGGCTCCTCCAGTGGCGCAGCGGAGCCCCCAGGGCCCGACCGGTGCGCCGCGCAACGGTCCCGGATCGGGCCACGCGGTTGCTCCCCCCTTGCGGTCGAGGGCTCAGGATACGGAATGCACCGGCGGGCCGGGCTCC
Source organism: Kitasatospora sp. NPDC089797 (assembly GCF_040684795.1). Classification (NCBI taxonomy): domain Bacteria; kingdom Bacillati; phylum Actinomycetota; class Actinomycetes; order Kitasatosporales; family Streptomycetaceae; genus Kitasatospora; species Kitasatospora sp. NPDC089797. The sequence goes on from NZ_JBFBGS010000002.1 coordinate 37,595, forward strand.
GGGCCGGATACCCTGGGCCACGTGCGTGCCCGAGCAAGCGGGTGCGCAAAGCCGACAGCCGTCGCACCAGGGAGACGCCCCATGGCCACTGCAGCCGACCCGTCCACCACCCATCAGAGCCGCGCGAACGCGTTGCGCGAGGCGCTCGCCACCCGGGTGGTGGTGGCCGACGGTGCGATGGGCACCATGCTCCAGGCGCAGGACCCGACCCTGGAGGACTTCCAGAACCTCGAAGGCTGCAACGAGGTCCTGAACATCACCCGCCCCGACATCGTCCGCTCCGTCCACGAGGCCTACTTCGCCGTCGGCGTGGACTGCGTGGAGACCAACACCTTCGGTGCCAACTTCTCCGCGCTGGGCGAGTACGACATCCCCGGGCGGATCTTCGAGCTGTCCGAGGCCGGCGCCCGGATCGCCCGCGAGGTGGCCGACACCCACGCCGCCGACGGCCGCACCCGCTGGGTGCTCGGCTCGATCGGGCCCGGCACCAAGCTGCCGACCCTCGGCCACGCCCCGTACGAGACGCTGCGCGACGGCTTCCAGGAGAACGCGGCCGGTCTGATCGCGGGCGGCGCGGACGCGCTGCTGGTGGAGACCAGCCAGGACCTGCTGCAGACCAAGGCCGCGATCCTCGGCTCCAAGCGCGCCCTGGCCGAGGCCGGGCTGGACCTGCCGGTGCTGGTGCAGGTGACCGTCGAGACCACCGGCACCATGCTGCTGGGCTCCGAGATCGGCGCCGCGCTCACCGCGCTGGAGCCGCTCGGCGTCGACTACATCGGCCTCAACTGCGCCACCGGCCCGGCCGAGATGAGCGAGCACCTGCGCTACCTGGCCAAGAACGCCAGGATCGGCCTGTCCTGCATGCCGAACGCGGGCCTGCCGGTGCTCGGCAAGGACGGCGCCCACTACCCGCTCTCCCCGGCCGAACTGGCCGAGGCGCACGACGTGTTCACCCGCGAGTACGGCCTCTCGCTGGTCGGCGGCTGCTGCGGCACCACCCCCGAGCACCTGCGCCAGGTGGTGGAGAGGGTCCAGGGCCGCCCGATCGTGCGGCGCGACCCGCAGCCGGAGCCCTCGGCCTCCTCGCTCTACCAGGCGGTGCCGTTCCGCCAGGACACCTCGTACCTGGCGATCGGCGAGCGCACCAACGCCAACGGTTCGAAGAAGTTCCGCGAGTCGATGCTGGCCGGCGACTGGCAGGCCTGCGTGGAGATCGCCCGTGACCAGATCCGGGACGGCTCCCACCTGCTGGACCTCTGCGTGGACTACGTCGGGCGCGACGGCGTCGCCGACATGAAGGAGATCGCCGGCCGGCTGGCCACCGCCTCGACCCTGCCGATCGTGCTGGACTCCACCGAGCCGCCGGTGCTCCGGGCCGGCCTGGAGGCGCTCGGCGGCCGCGCGGTGCTCAACTCGGTGAACTACGAGGACGGCAACGCCCCCGACTCGCGCTTCGGGAAGATCGCCTCGCTGGCCCGCGAGCACGGCGCCGGGCTGATCGCGCTGACCATCGACGAGCAGGGCCAGGCCCGCACCGCCGAGCTGAAGGTCGAGATCGCCGAGCGGCTGATCGCCGAGCTCACCGCCGACTACGGCATCGACGAGGGCGCGATCCTGGTCGACTGCCTCACCTTCACGCTGGCCACCGGGCAGGAGGAGTCCCGCAAGGACGGCATCGAGACCATCGAGGCGATCCGCGAGCTCAAGCGCCGCCACCCGAAGGTGCAGACCACCCTCGGCCTGTCGAACATCTCCTTCGGCCTCAACCCGGCCGCCCGCGTGGTGCTCAACTCGGTCTTCCTGCACGAGTGCGTGGAGGCCGGCCTGGACTCGGCGATCGTGCACGCCTCCAAGATCCTGCCGATCGCCCGGATCCCGGAGGACCAGCGCGAGGCCGCCCTCGACCTGGTCTACGACCGCCGCCGGGAGGGCTACGACCCGCTGCAGCGCCTGCTGGAGCTGTTCGAGGGCGTCTCCACCGCCTCGGTCAAGGCCTCCAAGGCCCAGGAGCTGGCCGCGCTCCCGCTGGACGAGCGGCTGCAGCGCCGGATCATCGACGGCGAGCGCAACGGCCTGGAGGCCGACCTGGACGAGGCGCTGGGCGTGCGTCCGGCGCTGGAGATCATCAACGACACCCTGCTGTCCGGCATGAAGGTGGTCGGCGAGCTGTTCGGCTCCGGCCAGATGCAGCTGCCGTTCGTGCTCCAGTCCGCCGAGGTGATGAAGACCGCGGTGGCCCACCTGGAGCCGTTCATGGAGAAGTCCGACAGCGAGGGCAAGGGCACCATCGTGCTGGCCACCGTCAAGGGCGACGTCCACGACATCGGCAAGAACCTGGTCGACATCATCCTGTCCAACAACGGCTACAACGTGGTCAACCTGGGCATCAAGCAGCCGGTCTCGGCGATCCTGGACGCCGCCCAGGAGCACCGGGCGGACGTGATCGGGATGTCCGGGCTGCTGGTGAAGTCCACCGTGATCATGAAGGAGAACCTGGAGGAGCTGAACCAGCGCAAGCTGGCCGCGGACTACCCGGTGATCCTCGGCGGCGCCGCCCTGACCCGCGCCTACGTCGAGCAGGACCTGCACGAGATCTACGAGGGCGAGGTCCGCTACGCCCGGGACGCCTTCGAGGGCCTGCGGCTGATGGACGCGCTGATCGCGGTCAAGCGCGGCGTGCCCGGTGCGACCCTGCCGGAGCTCAAGCAGCGCCGGCACGCCAAGGTCGAGGTGGCCGAGCCGGAGCCCGAGGTCAACCTCGGGCAGATCCGCTCCGACGTGGCGCTGGACAACGCGCTGCCCACCCCGCCGTTCTGGGGCGACCGGATCGTCAAGGGCATCCCGTTCGCCGACTACGCCTCCTGGCTGGACGAGGACGCGCTGTTCAAGGGCCAGTGGGGCCTGAAGGCGGCGCGCAGCGGCGAGGGCCCGTCCTACGAGGAGCTGGTGGAGACCGAGGGCCGGCCCCGGCTGCGGGCCTGGCTGGACCGGCTGCAGACCGAGGGCTGGCTGGAGGCGGCCGTGGTCTACGGCTACTACCCGGCCAACTCCAAGGGCGACGACCTGATCGTCTTCCACGAGGACGGCACCGAGCGGACCCGCTTCACCTTCCCCCGCCAGCGGCGCGGGCGCCGGCTCTGCCTGGCGGACTTCTTCCGCCCGGAGGAGACCGGCCAGCGGGACGTGGTCGGCCTCCAGGTGGTCACCATGGGCAACCGGATCTCGGAGGCGGCCAACGAGCTGTTCGCCGACAACTCCTACCGCGACTACCTGGAGCTGCACGGCCTCTCGGTGCAGCTGGCCGAGGCGCTGGCCGAGTTCTGGCACGCCCGGGTCCGCTTCGAGCTGGGCTTCTCCGGCGAGGACCCGCAGGACGTCAAGGACATGTTCGCGCTCAAGTACCGGGGCGCCCGCTTCTCGCTCGGCTACGGGGCCTGCCCCGAGCTGGAGGACCGCGCCAAGATCGCCGACCTGCTGAAGCCGGAGCGGATCGGCGTGGTGCTCTCCGAGGAGTTCCAGCTGCACCCGGAGCAGTCCACCGACGCGATCGTGATCCACCACCCCGAGGCGAAGTACTTCAACGCCCGGTAACCCGGACGTCCTTCTCCGTTCGCTCTTTCCGGGCGAAGCGGGCGTATCCTTGATGATCCTGAACGGGCCGGTCCGCTCACCAGCGGGTCGGCCCGTGCCATCCCCAGGGACCCCTGGGATAGGACGGAAGGACCCGCCATGACCACCAGCTCCACCGCCGCCCTGGCGCTCGACCACGGGGACGACCGCGGCCTCCAGGCGGTGCTGCTGGACATGGACGGGACGCTGGTGGACACCGAGGACTTCTGGTGGCAGGCCGAGGTCACCCTCTTCGCCGAGCTGGGCCACCGGCTGGACGAGGAGGACCGTGCGCACGTGGTCGGCGGCCCGATGACCCGGGTGATGGACTACCTGGTCACCCGCACCGGGGTGGACATCGCCCCGGCCGACCTCGGGATGCTGGTCAACCAGCGCTTCGTCGACCTGCTGGCCGGCGGCGTGCCGCTGATGCCGGGCGCCGAGCGGCTGCTCAACACCCTTGCCGCGCACGGGATCCCGGCCGCGCTGGTGTCGGCCTCGCACCGGCACGTGATCGACATCGTGCTGCGCTCGCTGGGCGCCGAGCGGTTCGCCTTCACCATCGGCGGGGACGAGGTGCCGCGTACCAAGCCGTTCCCGGACCCGTACCTGGAGGCGGCCCGCCGGCTGGGTGCGGAGCCGGCCCGCTGCGTGGTCGTGGAGGACACCCCGACCGGGGTGCGGGCGGGCGAGGCGGCGGGGTGCCCGGTGATCGCGGTGCCCTCGGTGGCGCCGATCGAGCCGGCCCCCGGGCGGCTGGTGCTGCCCTCGCTGGAGCGGGTCGACCTCGAGGTGCTCCGCTCGCTGGTCGCTTCGCGGGTGTGATTGTCATCTCATTGTAGGCGGACCCTACTCGCCGGTAAGCGGCTCCGTCCGGAGGCTCCGGGGGAGAAATCGGGCATTGGCTGACAACTCGTCGGACGGGCGGCGCTGCCCCCAACCACCGTGTCCCAAACGTCATCTGCACGGGTATCGGTCGTGCGTGTTCGATATGGCACGCTACTCGGGTTCGCGACACCCCCGAAGGACGCTCCCGTGAAGACTTCAGCTGAACGCCTGGCAGCTCTCGGCTGCGCCGGTCTGGTCGCCGTGTCGGTGGCCGGGTGCGGATCGGTCACCGATGCCGTCAAGGGGGACAGCGGCGGCAAGGCGATCACCATGGGGACCGCCCAGCTGACCGGCTCGCTCGACCCCGCGGCCGCCTACGACCTCGGCTCCTGGCTGCTGCTGCGCAACACCTTCCAGTCGCTGCTGACCTTCCCGGCCGCCGCCAGCACGCCCGCCCCGGACGCCGCGCGGTCCTGCGAGTTCACCGGCGCCGACGCCAGCGAGTACCACTGCACCCTGCGGCCCGGCCTGAAGTTCTCCAACGGCCACCCGCTGACCGCCGAGGACGTGGCGTTCTCGATCCAGCGGACCAAGAAGATCGACGACCCGAACGGCCCGGCCAGCCTGCTCTCCTCGATCAAGAGCGTCGAGGCCAAGGGTGACAACGAGGTGGTCTTCCACCTGTCGAGCCCCGACGCCACCCTGCCGGCCAAGCTGGCCGGTCCGGCCGGCGCCATCGTCGACCACCAGGTCTACCCGGCCGACAAGACGCTGCCCAACGACAAGCAGATCGGCTCCGGGCCGTACCGCTTCGACTCGGTCGAGAACATGGCCGGCGGCAAGCAGCTGGGCAAGGTCGTGCTGCTGCCCAACGACAAGTACAGCGGCGACGCCAAGCTGCGGAACAGCAAGTTCACCGTCAGGTACTTCGACAAGCCGGTCGACCTCAAGGCCGCGCTGGACAAGGGCGACGTCGACGTCACCGACAACAGCCTGGAGCCGAACACCGCCGCCCAGATCCAGTCCGACCAGCAGGGCGGCAAGACCGACCTCCAGGTGGTCGAGGGCGACAGCAACGACACCCGCTCGCTGGTCTTCAACACCAAGGACCCGGCGGTCTCCAACGTCGGCGTCCGCCAGGCCGCCGCCGCGCTGCTCGACCGCAAGGCGCTCGCCCGCGACGTCTTCGCGCGCACCGTCCAGCCGCTGTACGCGATGGTCCCGGCCGGCGTCACCGGCCACACCACCGCGTTCTTCGACCGCTGGGGCGACCAGGACGTGGCCAAGGCGAAGAAGGCGCTGGCCGACAACAAGGTCCAGACCCCGGTCAAGCTCACCCTCACCTGGTCCCGCTCGCGGGCCGGCAGCGGCGAGGCCGACACGCTCAAGAAGCAGCTGGAGACCGGCGGCCTGTTCCAGGTGACCGTCCAGCAGGAGCCGGACTGGGACGCCTTCCGCAAGGGCTGGGTCGAGGGCAAGTACCAGGCGTACGTCATCGGTTGGTTCGCCGACTACCCGGACCCGGACAACTACACCGCCCCGCTGCTGGTCGACGGCGGTGCCTACCACACCGGCTGGGACGACCCGAAGATCAGTCAGAAGCTCGTCCCGGACAGCCTCAAGCAGACCGACCGCAGCGCCGCGGCGCCCGCCTACGCGCAGATCCAGCAGATCGTCGCGGAGAGCGTGCCGCTGATCCCGCTGTACCAGAACAAGGCCTTCTACGCGGCCCGTTCGAACATCACCGGCGTCGAGTCCACCGTCGACACCACCGGCTACTTCCGGTTCTGGGAGATCAGCCGCTCCAGCAAGTAGCGCCCCGCGCACGGCGGCCCGCCCGCCTCCCCGACGATCCGTGGGGGAGGCGGGCGGGCCGCCGTCTCGTTCCTCCGCGCCGCTACAGCGCGCCCGGCCGCACCAACCCGCTCTCGTAGGCGTACACCGCCGCCTGCACCCGGTCGCGCAGCTGGAGCTTGGTCAGCACATGGCCGACGTGGGTCTTCACGGTGGTCTCGCTGACGAACAGCTCGGCCGCGATCTCCGCGTTCGACAGCCCGCGCGCCACCAGCTTCAGCACCTCCAACTCCCGCTCGGTCAGCGCGCTCAGCGCCTGCGGCGGCGCCTCCTCGCCCGAGGGCAGCTTGGTGGCGTACATGTCGAGCAGCCGGCGGGTGATGCTCGGCGCCAGCATCGCCGCGCCGTCCGCGACCACCCGGATCGCCTGCACCAGCTCCTCCGCCGGGACGTCCTTCAGCAGGAAGCCGCTGGCGCCCGCGCGCAGCGCCTCCACCACGTACTCGTCCAGGTCGAAGGTGGTCAGCACCAGCACCTTGGCCGGGCCGTCCCGCCCCGGACCGGCGATCCGGCGGGTCGCCTCGACCCCGTCCATCCGCGGCATCCGGATGTCCATCAGCACCACGTCGGGCTGCAACGCCCGCACCTGGTCCAGCGCCTGCTGACCGTCGCCGGCCTCCCCGACCACCACCAGGTCGGACTCGGCCTCCAGGATCATCCGGAAACCGGTGCGCAGCAGCGGCTGGTCGTCGACCAGCAGCACTCTGATCGTCACAAGGACTCCTTGCTCATCGGATCCCCCGTGGGATCGCTCTCGTCCGACGTACGGGCCGGGGCCGGCACGGGCAGCGGGTACGGCGGCGGGGTGCCGCCGAACTCCGGGCAGCTGGCCTGGTGGTCGCACCAGTCGCAGAGCCGGTTGCGGGTGGCCGGGAAGTCCCCGGTGGCCACCGCCTGGCCGATCCGCTCCCACAGCGCCTGGAGCTTGCGCTCCACCGCGAGCAGGTCGGCCTCGTCCGGGTCGTAGCTCACCACGTCCCCGCCCCCGCCGAGGTAGACCAGCTGGAGGCGCTTGGGCAGCACGCCCTTCCAGCGCCACACCACCAGCGCGTAGAACTTCATCTGGAACATCGCCTTGCCCTCGAAGTCCCGCGAGGGCGCCCGGCCGGTCTTGTAGTCCACCAGCCGGACCTCACCGGTCGGGGCGACGTCCACCCGGTCGATGTAGCCGCGCAGCAGCAGCCCCGACTCCAGCGCCGTCTCCACGTAGAGCTCGCGCTCCACCGGGTGCAGCCGGGTCGGGTCCTCCAGCCGGAACCACTGGCCGACCAGCTTCTCGGCGTCCGCCAGCCAGCGGGTCAGCGCCGCGCCGTCCGGGTCGTCCGGGAACAGCGACGACAGTTCCGGGCGCTCGCCCAGCAGCCGCTCCCACTGCGGGCGCAGCAGCCCGAGCGCCCGGTCCGGCGTCCGCTCGGCCGCCGGGCTGTCGAACAGCCGCTCCAGCACCGCGTGCACCAGCGTGCCCCGGGTCGCCGCCGAGCTCGGCGGCTCGGGCAGCCGGTCGATCACCCGCAGCCGGTACAGCAGGGGGCAGGTGAGGAAGTCCCCCGCACGGGACGGGGACAGCCCGGTCGGGGGCGCCGCCGGGCGCGCCGGGGCCCCGGCGGCGCTGCTGGTGTCGGTCTGCTGCATGGCTACGACCCTATTGCCCTTTGCTGTCATCCCGCTGCCACCGTGCTGCCGCACCACCCCCGGCAGTCCCGGTGCGCCCCGGCCCGGGCCCGGTCGGGGACCGGTCGAGGACCGGTCGGAGGGGCGGTCGAGTGGGTATGAAGGCCGACAGAGGGGCGCGCCGCACCAAGTGGCCACGATCACGTAGCGTGGGCGCACCGGGGGCACGACGGGCGGGACGACCGAAGGGAACACGGTGAGCGACACCAGGGGGCAGCAGACCTCCGACCAGCCACCGCAGGACGGCGGCCGCCCGACCGGGCCGCCGCCCGAACGCGGCGGCGGCCTCCTGATGGGGCGCCCGTTCGGCGTGCCCATCTACGTCACCCCGTCCTGGTTCGTCATCGCCGCCCTGATCACCTGGGTGTTCGGCGGGCAGCTCGCCGACGTCCTGCCCGAACTCGGCAGCGGCCAGCGTTACCTGCTCGCCTTCTTCTTCGCGGTCGCCTTCTACGCCTCGGTGCTGGTGCACGAACTCGCCCACACCCTGGTCGCGCTGCGCTACCGGCTCGGGGTGCGGCGGATCCAGCTCCAGTTCTTCGGCGGCGTCTCGGAGATCGAGAACGAGGCCGAGAGCCCCTGGCGCGAGTTCTGGCTGGCCTTCGTCGGGCCGCTGCTGTCACTGGTGCTCGGCGGGGTCTTCTACCTGGCGCTGCGCGCCGTCGAACTGTCCAGCGTGCCCGGGGTGCTGCTGACCGGCCTGATGGTCTCCAACCTGGTGGTCGCCGCCTTCAACCTGCTGCCCGGCCTGCCGCTGGACGGCGGCCGGATGCTGCGCGCCCTGGTCTGGGCGGTCACCGGCAAGGCCATGACGGGCACGGTGGCGGCGGCCTGGATCGGTCGGGCGCTGGCGGTCGCGGTGCTGATCGGCCTGCCGCTGATCAGCGCCTCCCGGGACGGCCAGCGCACCACCACCGACACCCTGGTCGACGGGGTGCTGGCCGCGGTGCTGGCCGCGATCATCTGGAACGGCGCCACCGGCAGCCTGCGCAACGCCCGGCTCAAGGAGGCGCTGCCCGCGCTGCGGCTGCGCGACCTGGCCCGGCGCACCGTCGAGGTCACCGCCGACACCCCGCTCGGCGAGGCGATGCGCCGCGCCCGCGAGGCCGAGGCCGGCGCCGTCGTGGTGGTGGACGGCCGGGGCGACCCGATCGCCATCGTCTGCGAGTCGGCGGTCCGGGCGGTGCCAGAGCACCGCCGCCCCTGGGTGGCCGTCGGCCCGCTCGCCCGTGACCTCGAACCGGGCCTGCGGCTGGACGCCGACCTCGGGGGCGAGGACCTGCTGCGGGCGATCCAGGCCACCCCGGCGGGGGAGTACCTGGTGGTCGAGGCGGACGGCCGGGTGTACGGCGTGGCGGCGCTCAGCGACATCGAGCAGCGCCTCACCGCCGCCGTCTCCGGCCGCTGAGCCGGCCCGGCCCGCGGTGCTGCCGAGGCCCTGCTGAGGCCCTGGTGAGGCAGGACGGTCCGCTTCCCTTAGGATTGGCCGCATGTCCGAACCGACCGGTGCCGCCCGCCGACGCGGGCCCTTCCAGGTCGGGGACCAGGTCCAGCTGACCGACCCCAAGGGTCGCCACTACACGTTCACGCTCCAGGCCGGGAACCAGTTCCACACCCACAAGGGTGCGTTCCCCCACGACGAGCTGATCGGCGCTCCCGAAGGCACGGTCGTGCGCACCACGGGGAACGTCCCGTACCTCGCGCTGCGCCCCCTGCTCCCCGACTACGTCCTGTCCATGCCGCGCGGCGCTGCCGTGATCTACCCCAAGGACGCGGGGCAGATCCTGGCGATGGCCGACATCTTCGCGGGTGCCCGCGTGATCGAGGCCGGTGTCGGCTCGGGCGCGCTCAGCACGTACCTGCTGCGCGCCGTCGGGGAGCAGGGCATGCTGGCCTCCTACGAGCGCCGGCAGGACTTCGCGGACATCGCCCAGGGCAACGTCGAGCGCTACTTCGGCGGCCCGCACCCGGCGTGGAAGCTGACCGTCGGCGACCTCCAGGACAACCTGGTGGAGACCGACGTCGACCGCGTCATCCTCGACATGCTGGCCCCCTGGGAGTGCCTGGACGTCGCCTCCAAGGCGCTCGTCCCCGGCGGCCTCATCTGCTGCTACGTGGCCACCACCACGCAGATGTCCAAGACCGTCGAGGCACTGCGCGACCACGGCACCTTCACCGAGCCGCAGGCCTGGGAGACCATGGTCCGCACCTGGCACCTGGAGGGCCTGGCGGTCCGCCCGGACCACCGGATGATCGGTCACACCGGCTTCCTGCTCACCGCCCGCCGCCTGGCGGACGGCGTCGAGCCGCCGCTGCGCCGCCGCCGTCCGGCCAAGGGCGCGTACGGCGAGGACTACGACAACGGGGCGCCCGAGCCGTCCCTCCAGGAGCGCGCCGCGGCCCGCAAGGCCGCCCGGGACACCGAGTCCGACCAGCCCGACCTGGGCTGAGCCCGAGTACCCGAGCAGGGGTGGTGCGAGCGTCACGCTCGCGCCACCCCTTGTTCGTGGCCGGCCCGCCTCCGGGCGCTCCGGCCCGGCGCCGACGTTCTCCCCGCCCGCCGGCCGGGAGGTGCCGCCGCGCTCCCGCCCCGCTCGCCGCTCCTCGCTTCCGGCACCGGCGCGTCCTTCGGCTCCCCGGCCGCCTTCCGTGCACCGGTGTGTGGGACGATGCTCGCTCAGACGCAGACCAGCTCCTGGAGCTCTGGAGGGGACGCCTGGTGGAGACCGCGGTCGGGACGACGGCGACGGCTGGACAGCAGACACCGCGGGGACGCACCCGGCCCGGTCACGGGCGCACCACGCCCTGGCACTGGGCCCTCGCCCTGGCCGGCTGCGGGGCCGTCACGGCCGCCGCGCTCGCCGCCTCCCCGGCGACCGGCACCCCGCTGCCGACCCGCGGCGGCAGCGCCCCCAAGGCCCTCGCCGCGAGTGCCGCCCCCGACCCGGCCAAGGCCCAACTGCCCATGGACTGCGGCCCGTTCCCGGTCCGGACGGTGCTCAGCGTGCCCGCCGAGCTGGGCGACGGACACCCCGGTACGGTGGTCGCCGCGCAGTGCGCCACCGACACCGGCAACCCGCCGGACTCGGTGTACCTGCTCGGATTCGGCCCGGACGGGCGCCCGGTGGTGGTCGCCACCCTGCTGACCGAGCGCGAGGGCCTCACCCTGAGCCGCCTCGCGGTGCGCTCCGACGGGGCCATCACCGGCCGCGCGCAGGGGTATTCGAGCGACGAGGTGCCGCGCTTCCGCCCCGACCTCTCCGTCGACCTGACCTGGACGCACCGGGGCGGCGGCTGGGAACGCTCCCAGTCCGCCGCCCCGGCCGACGCGACCTGACCCGAACGACTAGTCCGCGTCCGGTCCGTAGACCTCGACCCGGTCGGTGACCCGGCGCACGTGGATGCAGTCGCCGGGGCACTCCTTGGCCGAATCCACCACGTCCTGAAGGAGCGTCAGCGGCACCGGGGCGGTCTCCCCGGGCTGCTGGCGCAGTTCGTCGTCCGGGCCCTTCACGTACGCGAGCCCGTCGATGTCCAGCTCGAAGACCTCGGGCGCGTACTGGGCGCAGATGCCGTCACCGGTGCACAGGTCCTGGTCGATCCACACCTCCAGCTCCTCGGCCGCCGTCGCGGTCTGCTCGGTCACCGACATGGTCCCCTGCCGTTTCTGTCCCGGGTCGCCCCTATTCCTGGAGCAATCCCGCCATTCGTACAACGATCGGAACCGGCGCCGCCGGTCGCGATCGGATATCACTTCGCTCGACGATACATCTGGCCCGCTTTGGGTGGTGCGCGGTGGGTATCCCCTTAGCAGAGGGGAAGCACGCTGGGGCGAAGATCGGACACGCCCGTTCCATCTTTCTTGATCTAGGGGTTTACGGACCCCTGGTCCCAGGTAGGGTCTGGAAGCGTCCAGCTCCCCGGAGGAGGTGAGGACCGTGGCAGCCCACGATGACGACTACAACCGCAGCACCGGCAGGCCCGCTCGTGGTTCCGACGAGGCCGCTCAGGTCTCGTACCTTGAGCAGGAAATCGCCGTTCTGCGCCGCAAGCTCGCCGACTCGCCGCGCAATTCGAGGATCCTCGAAGAGCGGATCGTCGAGCTCCAGACCAACCTGGCGGGCGTGACCGCCCAGAACGAACGACTCGCCTCCACCCTGCGCGAGGCCCGCGACCAGATCGTGGCCCTCAAGGAGGAAGTGGACCGGCTGGCACAGCCCCCGGCCGGTTTCGGCACCTTCCTGGTGGCGAACGAGGACGGTACCGCCGACATCTTCACCGGCGGTCGCAAGCTCCGCGTCAACGTCAGCCCGAACGTCGCCCTCGACGAACTGCGGCGCGGCCAGGAGGTGATGCTCAACGAGGCCCTCAACATCGTGGACGCGATGGCCTTCGAGCGCATCGGCGAGATCGTCACCCTCAAGGAGGTCCTCGAGGACGGCGAACGCGCCCTGGTCGTCGGTCACACCGACGAGGAGCGGGTGGTGCGCCTCGCCGAACCGCTGCGCGAGGTCACCGTCCGGGCGGGGGACGCCCTGTTGCTGGAGCCCCGCTCCGGCTACGTGTACGAGGTGGTGCCGAAGTCCGAGGTCGAGGAGCTGGTCCTCGAGGAGGTCCCGGACATCGACTACCGCCAGATCGGCGGCCTGGGCAACCAGATCGAGCTGATCCGCGACGCGGTCGAGCTGCCGTACCTGCACGCCGACCTGTTCAAGGAGTACGAGCTGCGCCCGCCCAAGGGCGTGCTGCTCTACGGCCCGCCCGGCTGCGGCAAGACGCTGATCGCCAAGGCGGTCGCCAACTCGCTGGCCAAGAAGGTCGCGGAGGTCACCGGGCGCCCCCAGGGGAAGAGCTACTTCCTCAACATCAAGGGCCCCGAACTGCTCAACAAGTACGTGGGCGAGACCGAGCGGCAGATCCGGCTGGTCTTCCAGCGGGCCCGGGAGAAGGCGAGCGAGGGCACCCCCGTCATCGTCTTCTTCGACGAGATGGAGTCGCTGTTCCGCACCCGCGGTTCCGGCGTCAGCTCGGACGTGGAGAACACCATCGTCCCGCAGCTGCTCGCCGAGATCGACGGCGTGGAGGGCCTGGAGAACGTCATCGTCATCGGCGCCTCGAACCGCGAGGACATGATCGACCCGGCGATCCTGCGGCCCGGCCGGCTGGACGTCAAGATCAAGATCGAGCGCCCGGACGCCGAGGCCGCGAGGGACATCTTCTCCAAGTACCTCAAGGACTCGCTGCCGTTCCACCCGGACGACCTCAAGGAGCACGACGGCTCCGTCGAGACGACGGTGGCGGCGATGATCCAGTCGGTCGTGGAGCGGATGTACTCCGAGACCGAGGAGAACCGCTTCCTGGAGGTCACCTACGCCAACGGTGACAAGGAGGTCCTGTTCTTCAAGGACTTCAACTCCGGTGCCATGATCCAGAACATCGTCGACCGGGCGAAGAAGATGGCCATCAAGGACTTCCTCGACCACGGTCAGCGCGGTCTGCGCGTCTCCCACCTGCTCGCCGCCTGCGTGGACGAGTTCAAGGAGAACGAGGACCTGCCGAACACCACCAACCCGGACGACTGGGCCCGCATCTCCGGCAAGAAGGGCGAGCGGATCGTCTTCATCCGCACGCTGGTCACCGGCAAGCAGGGCGCCGAGTCCGGCCGCTCGATCGACACCGTCGCCAACACGGGGCAGTACCTGTAAGCACGCGGTTCGGCCGGGCCGGCGACGGTCCCCGGAGCTGTACGCACACCGTCCGGCTGTGGCGCCTCGCGGCCCCGCAGCCGGACGGCGCGTCTCCGGGCCCGTCGCCCGGCGCCGGGAAATAGGCTCGACCCACCGTCCGCGGGCAGACGTCCGGCGCCGGTGTTGTTCAGCGGTACGTCAGCGTGCTCCGCCCGTCGGGGGCGGGGCACCGGGCAAGGAGGGCCGCATGACCGTACGGCGCGTGATGGGCATCGAGACCGAGTACGGGATCTCCGTGCCCGGGCACCCCAACGCCAACGCCATGCTCACCTCGTCCCAGATCGTCAACGCGTACGCGGCGGCGATGCACCGGGCACGGCGGGCCCGCTGGGACTTCGAGGAGGAGAACCCGCTGCGCGACGCGCGGGGCTTCGACCTCGCGCGCGAGGTGGCGGACGCCAGCCAGCTGACCGACGAGGACATCGGCCTCGCCAACGTCATCCTGACCAACGGGGCCCGGTTCTACGTGGACCACGCGCACCCCGAGTACAGCTCGCCCGAGGTGACCAACCCGCGCGACGCCGTGCTCTGGGACAAGGCGGGCGAGCGGATCATGGCGGCCGCCGCGCAACGCGCGCTGGAACTGCCCAACGGGCAGACCATCCACCTGTACAAGAACAACACCGACAACAAGGGCGCCTCCTACGGCACCCACGAGAACTACCTGATGAAGCGGGCGACGCCGTTCGCCGACATCGTCCGCCACCTCACCCCGTTCTTCGTCTCCCGCCAGGTCGTCACCGGCGCCGGCCGGGTCGGCATCGGCCAGGACGGCTCGGCGAACGGCTTCCAGATCAGCCAGCGGGCGGACTACTTCGAGGTCGAGGTCGGGCTGGAGACCACCCTCAAGCGCCCGATCATCAACACCCGGGACGAACCGCACGCCGACGCCGAGAAGTACCGCCGGCTGCACGTGATCATCGGGGACGCCAACCTCTCCGAGATCTCCACCTACCTCAAGCTGGGCACCACCTCGCTGGTCCTGTCGATGATCGAGGACTCCTTCATCGCCTCCGACCTCGCCGTCGACCAGCCGGTGCGCACCCTGCACCGGGTCTCCCACGACCCGACGCTCAAGCACCTGATCACCCTGCGCAACGGGCGCAAGCTCACCGCAGTCCAGCTGCAGCTGGAGTACTTCGAGCTGGCCCGCAAGTACGTCGAGGACCGCTTCGGCACCGACGCCGACGAGCAGACCGTGGACGTGCTGGCCCGCTGGGAGGACGTCCTGGGCCGGCTGGAGCGCGACCCGATGTCGCTCTCCCGGCAACTCGACTGGATCGCCAAGCGGGAGATCCTGGAGGGCTACCGCAGCCGGGACGCCCTGGAGTGGGACAACCCGCGGCTGCACCTGGTCGACCTCCAGTACAGCGACGTACGGCCCGAGAAGGGCCTCTACAACCGCCTGGTGGCCCGTGGCCGGTTCGAGCGGCTGCTGACCGAGGAGGAGGTCGAGCGGGCCGTCACCAAGCCCCCGGAGGACACCAGGGCGTACTTCCGCGGGCGCTGCCTGGAGCAGTACGCGGAGCACGTCGCGGCGGCCTCCTGGGACTCGGTGATCTTCGACCTGCCGGGCCGGGACTCGTTGCAGCGGGTGCCCACGCTGGAGCCGCTGCGCGGCACCCGCAACCACGTCAAGGAGCTGCTGGACCGCTGCCGCACGGCCGAGGACCTGCTGCGCGTCCTGTCCGGCGGGTAACTTTTCGATCACCACGGGTGAACGTCCGCCGAATGGGAATCATCCGGGGTGGCAGCGGGTGTTGGACAGGAAGCGCCACCGGCAAACCGGGAGCGGCAGTCGCACCTTGTGTATAGGGTCGGTGCCAACCGGCAACGACCGACCGACCAAACCGTGCCAGACGATTCGAGCGGGGTGAGGGAAATGGCGAGCAAGGACACCGGCGGCGGCCAGCAGCGGGCGAACCGCTCCTCCGAGGAGGCCGAGGAGCAGGTCGCGGAAACCCAGAATTCCGAGGACCTCAAGGAGCGCCAGGAAAAGCTGAGCGACGACGTCGACGCGGTCCTGGACGAAATCGACGAAGTGCTCGAGTCGAACGCCGAGGATTTCGTCCGCGGATTCGTGCAGAAGGGCGGGCAATAGCCCCTCCCCGGTAATCGGCAATTCACGGTCGCGACCGTCCGGGGCGGTCGGGCGGCATTGGCCGCCCGGCCGCCCGGCACCGGCCCCCTCCAGGCGTGGACAGTGATCGTCGGCGGGTAGGGTGCGGGCAATGCGCGCTTCAAGCTACCTGGAAGGAATCGTGTGGAAGCCAACATCCGTGGCACCGGGCGTCTACCGGCTGCCTTCCTGACCCCGGGGTCCGCCTCGTTCCTCGACTTCCTCGCCGAGCACCGGCCGGAGCTGCTCCCCGGCCACCGGGGGCTCCCCGAGGGATCGGTGGTCGAGGCTCCGCACGGGACCACGATCGTGGCCGCGGTGTTCGACGGCGGCGTGGTGATCGCCGGTGACCGCCGGGCGACCATGGGCAACGTCATCGCCCAGCGCGACATCGAGAAGGTCTTCCCGGCCGACGAGTACAGCGCGGTCGGCATCGCCGGCACCGCCGGGCTCGCGATCGAGATGGTCCGGCTGTTCCAGCTGGAGCTCGAGCACTACGAGAAGATCGAGGGCACCACGCTCTCCCTGGAGGGCAAGGCCAACCGGCTCACCAGCATGATCCGGGGCAACCTCGGCATGGCGATGCAGGGCCTCGCGGTCGTGCCGGTCTTCGCCGGCTACGACGTGGACCTCGGCCGCGGCCGGATCTTCAACTACGACGTCACCGGCGGGCGCTCCGAGGAGCGCGGCTTCGCCGCCACCGGCTCCGGATCGGTCTTCGCCCGCGGCTCGCTGAAGAAGCTGTACCGGGACGACCTGACGGCCGAGCAGGCCGTCACCCTGGTCGTCCAGGCGCTCTACGACGCGGCGGACGACGACTCCGCCACCGGCGGACCGGACCTGGCCCGCAAGATCTTCCCGATCGTCTCGCTGATCACCGCGGACGGCTTCCGCCGGCTCACCGACGCGGAGGTCGCGGAGACCGCCGTCGCCATCACGGACGAGCGCCTGAGCCGGCCCAACGGCCCGCAGGCCCCGCTGATCTAGCCATCACCTCACAGGAAAGGGACGACCGCCGGTGTCGACACCGTTCTACGTCTCGCCCCAGCAGGCCATGGCGGACCGCGCGGAGTACGCCCGCAAGGGCATCGCGCGCGGCCGCAGCGTGGTCGTGCTCACCTACGCCGACGGCATCGTCTTCGTCGCGGAGAACACCTCCAGGGCGCTCCACAAGGTCTCCGAGATCTACGACAAGATCGCCTTCGCGGCGGTCGGCCGCTACAACGAGTTCGAGAACCTGCGCATCGGCGGCGTCCGCTACGCCGACCTGCGCGGCTACTCCTACGACCGGGCCGACGTCACCGCCCGCGGGCTGGCCAACGTGTACGCCCAGACCCTGGGCACCGTCTTCTCCTCGGTCGGCGAGAAGCCGTACGAGGTCGAGCTGATCGTCGCCGAGGTGGGCCGCGGCGCCGACCAGGACCAGATCTACCGGCTGACGCCGGACGGTTCGGTCGTCGACGAGAAGAACTACGTCGTGGTCGGCGGCAACGCCGACTCGATCGGCAACTACCTGGGGCAGCGCCACCGGGTCGGCCTGAGCCTCACCGAGGCGGTGAAGGTCGCGGTCGACTCGCTCGCCCGCGACCCCAACGGCGGCAGCCCGCGCACCCTCACCCCGGAACAGCTGGAGGTGGCGGTCCTCGACCGCCAGCGGTTCCAGCAGCGCAAGTTCAAGCGGATCCTGGGCAACCAGCTGGGCCGGCTGCTCGACGGGGACCAGTCCGCCGAGGCGGACGACGACGAGAACCCGGCGGACAGCGCGCCGGAGTAGCAGTGCCTGCGGGGTCCCGTACGGCGGCCGGACCGCCGTCGTACGGGACCCCGGTGCCCCTGCGGCGGCCCAGTCGTCGTGGAGGCGGTTTCGGACAGCTCCGACAAGAATGGAGTGCTCATGGACCGCCGGATCTTCGGGCTGGAGAACGAGTACGGAGTGACCTGTACGTTCCGCGGGCAGCGTCGGCTGTCGCCGGACGAGGTCGCGCGGTACCTGTTCCGCCGGGTCGTCTCCTGGGGCCGCAGCAGCAACGTCTTCCTGCGCAACGGCGCCCGGCTGTACCTCGACGTCGGCTCCCACCCCGAGTACGCCACCCCCGAGTGCGACGACGTGGTCGAGCTGGTGACCCACGACAAGGCGGGCGAGCGCATCCTCGAAGGACTCCTGGTGGACGCCGAGCGGCGGCTGCACGAGGAGGGCATCGCGGGGGACGTCTACCTCTTCAAGAACAACACCGACTCGGCCGGCAACTCCTACGGCTGCCACGAGAACTACCTGGTGGCCCGGCACGGGGAGTTCTCCCGGCTGGCCGACGTGCTCATCCCGTTCCTGGTGACCCGCCAGCTGATCTGCGGCGCGGGCAAGGTGCTGCAGACCCCGCGCGGCGCGGTCTACTGCGTCAGCCAGCGGGCCGAGCACATCTGGGAGGGCGTCAGCTCCGCCACCACCCGCTCCCGTCCGATCATCAACACCCGGGACGAGCCGCACGCGGACGCCGAGCGCTACCGGCGGCTGCACGTGATCGTCGGCGACTCCAACATGTCGGAGACCACCACCCTGCTCAAGGTCGGCGCCACCGACCTGGTGCTGCGCCTGATCGAGGCCGGCGTGGTGATGCGCGACCTCACCCTGGAGAACCCGATCCGGGCGATCCGCGAGGTCAGCCACGACCTCACCGGCACCCACCAGGTGCGCCTGGCCAACGGCCGGGAGGCCAGCGCGCTGGACATCCAGGAGGAGTACTACTCCAAGGCCCTGGAGTTCGCCGACCGCAAGGGGATCAACACCGGGACCATCGGCCAGGTGCTCGACCTGTGGGGCCGCACCCTGGAGGCGGTGCGCAGCGAGCGGCTGGACGGGGTGGCCACCGAGATCGACTGGATCATGAAGTACAAGCTCATCGAGCGCTACCGCGAGAAGCACCAGATGAGCATGTCCAACCCGCGGGTGGCCCAGATCGACCTCGCGTACCACGACATCCACCGCCGCCGGGGCCTGTTCTACCTGCTCCAGGGCAAGGGCCAGGCGAAGCGGGTGACCACCGACCTCAAGACCTTCGAGGCCAAGTCGATCCCGCCGCAGACCACCCGGGCCCGGCTGCGCGGGGACTTCATCCGCCGGGCGCAGGAGCAGCGCCGGGACTTCACGGTGGACTGGGTGCACCTGAAGCTGAACGACCAGGCGCAGCGCACGGTCCTGTGCAAGGACCCGTTCCGTTCGGTCGACGAGCGGGTGGAGAAGCTGATCGCGGGCATGTGACCGCGCTCCCCGCACCGTGATCCACGCGGTGCGTCCGGCCCCGGTGGTGTCTACCGGGGCCGGACGCGTGCCGGGCATACGCTGTCCGTCGATTCGGGGGGCCGACTTCGACCGACAGTTAGGACCACCGTGCGCCGCACCGCCGGTTTGCTTCTCACCCTGCCGCTGCTGCTCGCGGTCGCCTGCAGCAGCTCGCCCAAGGCGGCCGGCCCGGCGACGCCGTCCACCGCGAGCGCCGCTCCGACGGTGCCCGCGCCGGTGGGCGAGGCCTCCCCGATGCCCACTCTTTCGGGTGGCGGTTTCGGCAGCAAGGCCACCATCACCATTCCCGAGGGGCAGCAGCCCAGCGGCCAGTTCGTGGTGAACACGGTGGTCGACGGGGAGCGGTCGACGGTGAACAAGGGCGACTGGGTGACCGTCAACTACACGGCGAAGGACTGGACCACCGGCAAGGACCTGGCCAGCTCGTACGACCCGAGCGGCAAGCCGCAGCTCTACCAGGCCGGCAGCGGGCAGCTGGTGCCCGCGCTGGACCAGACCGTGATCGACAAGAAGGTGGGCACCCGGCTGCTGGTGGTGGCCCCGCCGGCGGCGGCCTTCGGCGAGCAGGGCTCCAGCCAGCTGGGGGTGAACAAGGGGGACACCGTGGTGTTCGTGCTGGACATCGTGGAGAGCCTGCCGCAGGACTCCACGCTGACCGGCACCATGACCCAGGCGGCCGCGACGTTGCCGCAGGTCAAGGACAACGGCAAGGCGCCGGTGGGGATCACCGTGCCGGCCGGGCAGGCCGCGCCCACCGACCTCCAGCAGGCCGTGCTGATCAAGGGCGAGGGCAAGCAGGTCAAGAGCGGGCAGACCCTGGTGGTGCAGTACACCGGGGTGCTGTGGGCCAACGGGCAGCAGTTCGACGCCTCCTGGACGCACGGCGGCGCGCAGGCGGTGCAGATCGGCACCGGCAGCGTGATCGAGGGCTGGGACAAGGGGCTGGTCGGGCAGAACGTGGGCAGCCGGGTGCTGCTGGTGGTGCCGCCGGCGCTCGGGTACAAGGACCAGGCCCAGGGGTCGGTCCCGCCGAACTCCACGCTGGTCTTCGTGATCGACATTCTGGAAGCCGTCTAGCGGACGGTCTAGGAAGTCGTCGGGAGGATTCCGTACGCTTGGGCGGACGCTCGTACAACGAAGCGTCCGCCCTCATCCTGAGCTGTCATACTGCCCTCGCACTGTGGCAGGCGCCGCCCGGCGCCGAGGTCCGGGGGCGGACCGTGCGGCGGCAGACCGGCGCTCACCACGCCGGGCGCAGACCTGGAAGACCTCGTGGCGAGATGGATGGGGAGTCATGACTGAGAAGACGCCGAGCCCGGGCGGGGCCGGCACCGCGGCGAACGACAGCTCTGCGGGTGACCCGGCCGCCTCCCGCCCCGGCGGCCCGGTCGCCGCGGACCGCGAGTCGATCGTCGTGCCCCCGGCGATCCTGGCGCAGCAGGCCGGCTGGGCGCAGCCCGGCGAGAAGCCGCGGCCGGCGGGCGGGACCAAGACGGACGAGGACGACGCCCCGCAGATCTTCGCCAGCAACGTGCGCAAGAGCGACAGCTCGGAGGCCGGGTACGACGAGAACCCGCCCGGCGTCGGCCGGCTGGGCGTGATCCTCGGCACGGTGATCGCCCTGCTGCTGGTCGGCAGCGGCGTGACCCTGTACATGGTCAACAAGGACGGCTCCAAGGACGACGCCGCGTCGGCGGCCAAGCCGGACGCGACGAAGTCCGCGCCGCCCACGCCGACCGCCGAGCCGGTGCCGCCGATCAAGGACAGCGCCAAGGTGCTGCCGACCGTGGCCGGCGACTTCGGCAAGAAGGCCGAGATCCAGGTGCCGGGTGAGGCCTCCGACGGCTCCTTCGTGGTGAAGGTGCTCTCCGAGGGCAGCGGCCCGAAGGTGGACAAGAACAACTGGACCTCGGTGGACTACACCGCCAAGGACTGGAACACCGGCAAGGACATCCCGAGCTCCTACGACAACAACGGCAAGCCGCAGATCTTCCAGGCCGGCACGGACGCGCTGATCCCCGCGCTGGACCAGGCCGTGATCGGGAAGAAGGCCGGCAGCCGGGTGCTGGTGGTGGCCCCGCCGGCCGCCGGCTTCGGCTCCCAGGGCAAGCCGGACATGTCGATCGGCGCCAAGGACGACCTGATCTTCGTGATCGACATCCGCAACACCAGCGCGCCCGACGCCGTGGTGAGCGGTACCGTCACCCCGCCGCCCGCGGACTTCCCGCAGGTCAAGGACAACGGCAAGAAGCCGGCCGAGATCACCCCGGTGGCCGGCGCCAAGGACCCGACCGAGCTGAAGACCCACGTCCTGATCAAGGGCACCGGGCCGGCGGTGGAGAAGGGCGAGAAGGTCGTCGTCCAGTACACCGGCGCGCTGGCCAAGGACGGCAAGGTCTTCGACTCCTCGCTCAGCAAGGGCCAGGCGTTCTCCTTCCCGGTCGGCGGCGGCCAGGTCATCCAGGGCTGGGACCAGGGGCTGGTGGGCCAGACCGTCGGCAGCCGGGTCGAGCTGGTCATCCCGGCCTCGCTGGGATACGGGGACAAGGGCCAGGGCGACATCCCGCCCGGCGCGACCCTGGTCTTCGTGGTGGACATCCTCGACGCCGGTCAGGGCTGATCCACTTTTCGGTGACAATAGACGGCGTGTGACCTTCGGGACCGGCCGCGTGGCCGGGTCCCGACGGGCGGCGGGCGCCCGTACCGTGGTCCTGGAACGGACCGGGGTGCGGGCGCCCGCCGCTTGGTCGTGTGTGGAATTGCGAACGTGAGAAGAGGGACCATGGCTGTGAACCTGAACGAGAAGCCCGAGATCGACTTCCCGATCGGCGACGCCCCGACGGAGCTGCAGATCCGCGACATCGTCGTGGGTGACGGCGACGAGGCCAAGTCGGGTCAGGTCGTCAGCGTCCGCTACGTCGGCGTGACCTTCGAGACCGGCGAGGAGTTCGACGCGAGCTGGAACCGGAGCCCGAACGAGTTCCGCTTCCCGCTGGGCGGCGGCCGGGTCATCAAGGGCTGGGACCAGGGCGTCGTCGGCATGAAGGTCGGAGGCCGTCGCGAGCTGACCATCCCGTCGCGGCTGGCCTACGGCGCGCAGTCGCCGACCCCGGCCATCCCGCCGCACTCGACCCTGATCTTCGTGGTCGACCTGCTGGGCGTCTGAGCCTGCTGCGGCGCCGCCCCGAACCCCTCCCGGGGTTCGGGGCGGCGGTGTTTCCGGACGCGGCTTTTGCAGTGCGTACCGCTACCGGTACGGTCGGTCCCGCCGGGTGAGGATCTCCCGGTTGGCGCACCCCGCGCGCGGCGCGGCACACCGGAAGGGTCAGCGATGGCGATCGCCAAGGCAGAGCGGCTGATGAATCTCGCCCTGTGCCTGATGAACACCAGACGTCCGCTCTCCAAGAAGGAGCTGCGGGAATCCATCGAGGCGTACCGCGAGGCCTGGCAGAACAGCAGCGAGGACGCCTTCAACCGGATGTTCGAGCGGGACAAGGACGACCTGCGCGAGCTCGGCCTGGTGATCGACGTCGACGAGAACGCGCTGGACGGCGAGCTCGGCTACCTGGCCCGCGCCGACCGCAACCGGCTGCCGGAGATCGCGCTGGACGCCGAGGAGGCGGCCGCGCTCACCCTGGCCGCCCGGGTCTGGCAGCAGGCCAAGATGTCCGGTGCGGCCAGCGGCGCGCTGCAGAAGCTGCGCGCGGCCGGGGTGCCGTTCACCGAGGCCGAGGGCCGCACCGCCCTGGAGCCGCGGATCCCCGCCCGGGAGGCCGCGTTCGAGCCGCTGCTCACCGCCGCCCGGGACCGCCGTCCGGTCACCTTCGAGTACCGCAAGGCCGGGGCCGCCGCCGTCGAGCTGCGCAGCGTCGAGCCGTGGGCGCTGGAGTGCTGGCGCGGGCACTGGTACCTGGCCGGGTACGACCGGGACCGCGGCGACGCCCGGGTGTTCCGGCTCAGCCGGATCACCGGCAAGGTGCGGGCCAAGGGCGGCGCCTTCCTCGGCACCGTGCCGGAGCACGTCGACGTCCGGGCCACCGTGGCCAAGTTCGCGGGCGAGGGGGCCACCGCCACCGCGACCGTCCGGGTCCGCCGGGACGCCGGCTTCCCGCTGCGCACCAAGGCGCTGGCCAGCGCCCGGGTGGACGGGGACTGGGACGAGCTGGAGATCCCGTACGGCAACGGGCTGGGCGCCGACCTCGCGGAGTTCGGGCCGGACGTGCTGGTGCTCGGGCCGGAGGAACTGCGGGCGGATGTGGTCGACCGGCTGCGGGCGGTCGCGGGGCTTGAAGGAGCGGAAGCGTGAGTAACGCCATCGACCAGACGCGACGGATGCTGTCGCTGGTCACCTACCTGCGCGAGCGGCCCGGGGCCGAGGTCGCCGAGGTGGCCCGGGCGTTCGGGATCAGCGAGCGCGAGCTGATCGGGGACCTCAACGTGCTGCCGATGTGCGGCACCAGCTTCCGCGGCGGCGACCTGCTCGACATCGACACCGACGGCGAGCGGATCTGGTGGCACAACGTCGACGACGTGGCCCAGCCGCTGCGGCTGGCCGCCGACGAGGCCACCGCGCTGCTGGTCGCCGCGCGGGCGGTGGCCGGGCTGCCGGGCCTGCGGGCCGGGGACCGTGAGGCGCTCACCCGGGCCGTCGCCAAGATCGAGAACGCGGCGGGGGAGAGCGCCGAGAGCAGCGCCCGGGTCGGCGTGACCTTCGAGGCCGAGAGCCACGTCTTCGCCGACATCGACCGCGCGCTCAGCGAGGGCCGCCGGCTCTGGCTGCGCTACTACTCGCACGGGCGCGGCGGGATGACCGAGCGCGAGGTCGACCCGATCCGGCTGCTCACCGAGGGCCACACCTACCTGGAAGCCTGGTGCCGCACCTCGGAGGACCACCGGATGTTCCGGCTGGACCGGGTCGCCGAGATCCGCGTCCTGGACGTCCCGGCCGACCCGCCCCGGCGCGAGCCGCGGGACCTGAGCGGCGGGCTGGTCAACCCGGCGGCGGACGACCCGGAGGTGGTGGTCGAGGTGTCCTCCGGCGGCCGCTGGGTCGCCGAGTACTACACCCACGACCGGGCCGAGGAACTGCCCGACGGCGGGCTGCGGATCACCCTGCGCAGCGCCGACCCCTCCCAGCTGCGCCCGCTGGCGCTGCGGCTGGGCCGGGACGGCCGGATCGTCTCGCCGCCCGAACTGGCCGAGCAGGCGCGCTCGGCCGCGCGGGAGGCGCTGGCCGCCTACGGGGAGGGGCGGGTCTGAGCGGTGGAGCCCGGGACGAGATTCAAGGTGTACTGCTCGCAGTGCCGGGAGAAGGTCGAGCTCCCGGCGGAGGAGTTCCGGCTGACCCTCGGCCGGACCCCGGCGCAGGCGCACTACAGCTTCGGCTGCCCGCTGTGCGGGGCGGCGGTGCGCAAGGCCGCCGGGGAGAAGATCGTCGAGGCGCTCACCGGGGCGGGGGTGCGCACCATGCGGCTCGTCCCGGCGGAGGGGTGACCCCGCGGCCCGTCCCGGCGGCGGGGTGGCCCCCGTACCGGCCCGTATAGGGTGGGGCGCATGTCCTGGATGCTCGTCGCCGCCGTCCTGCTCGCCACCGCCGGCCTGCTGGTCCTCGGGGTCCTCGCGATCCGGCTCTGGCTGGACGTGCGGGCGCTGGCCAAGGGCGTGGACGCGGCCGCGCGGGCGCTGACCGGGGCGTCGGAGGAGCTGGCCGCGGCCGTTCCCGGCGGCCGGGGAGAGCCCGGCCGGTAGCACAGTCGGGGCGCGGGCGGTACGGGGGCTGCTGCGCGGGGGTAGGGGCGGGTTACGCTCTCAAGTGGCTCCTGAACTGCGAACCGGGGGCCGCTGTCCTTGTTCGGGCGGCCTTCGTCGGGGCGTCACCCGCAGCGGTTACCATCCGCGGCAGGCGGCCCGCCGGGCCGCGGATGCGGAAGGTGGTCGGCGCATGCGCTTCTCGATGACCGCGATCGTGCTGGTCGTGGTGGTGGCCATCGTGCTGTTCGGGGCCAAGCGGCTGCCCGATCTGGCACGGTCGTTGGGCCAGTCGATGCGGATCCTGAAGAGCGAGGCCAAGGCGATGCGCTCGGAGAACGAGCCGGACGGCGCCGCACCGGCCGAGCCGCCGGCACCGCCGCAGGTCGCGGCGGAGCCGACGGTCAGGACCGTCCAGTCCGCTCCGGGGGCCTCGGCCACGGCCCGTCCGGTGGCCGAGCCCGGCGCCGGGTCGGGCGCGCCCGGCGGCGACCGCCCGCACTGAGCGCGGTGCGCGTGAGGTACCCGACGTACGTGAGGTACGTGACGTACCCGGAGCACACGGCGCGCGCGACGCACGCGACCACGGAGGCCCGTCGACCGGCGGGCCTCGACGCACGAGTTGAGGACCGGGGTTGAGCAAGCTCTCCAAGGCGCCGCAGAAGGCGCCCAAGGATCCTGAGGGGCGGATGGCCCTCGCCGACCACCTGCGGGAACTGCGCAACCGCGTGGTCAAGTCGGTCCTGGCGATCGTGGTGATCACCATCATCGCGGCGATCTACCACAAGCAGATCGAGACCTTCCTGCTGGAGCCGCTGCCGCAGTGCACCAAGGAGACCTCCGGGCAGTACGGCGGCAAGTGCGCCCAGGTCTCCAACATCGGCCTGACCGCCGGTTTCACCTGGATGCTCAAGGTCTCGCTGACCGCCGGCGTGGTCGGCACGGTGCCGATCTGGCTCTACCAGGTGTGGGCCTTCGTGGCGCCCGGCCTGCACAGGCACGAGAAGAAGTACACGGTCATCTTCATGCTCTGCGGGGCGCCGCTGTTCCTGGCCGGTGTGGGCGTGGCGATCCTGACCCTGCCGACCACGGTCCAGGTGCTGATCTCGTTCACCCCGAACGGCACCACGCCGATCCTGCCGCCCGAGGACTACTTCGACATCGCGACCCGGATGGTGCTGGTCTTCGGCCTCGCCTTCGAGTTCCCGCTGCTGCTGGTGATGCTGAACCAGGTCGGGATCATCACCGGCAAGCGGCTGCTCGGCTGGTGGCGCGGCATGGTCATGGGGATCACGGTGTTCGCGGCCTTCGCCACGCCGAGCGCCGACCCGCTGAGCATGCTGGCGCTGGCCGCGCCGATCTGGGCGCTGTACTTCGTCGCGGTGGGCATCGCGCTCCTGAACGACCGGCGCAAGCGCCGGAACAACCCGGACGCCGAGCTGGACGACGAGGAGGCCTCGCAGGTGGACCTCACGGTGCAGTCGGTGGAGGGGACGGAGCTGGTCCAGGCCTCGGCGACCCCGGAGGCGGGTGCCGCACCGGTGCCGACCGCGCGCCGGGAGCAGATGGACGACATCACCTGATCCGACGGGCCGCCGACGGCCCCGGTCCTCCGCCTGGTGCGGGGGCCGGGGCCGTTCGGCGTCTCGGGCGTCTTCGGGTTCCCTCGGGTCTACTCACTCGGCCTTCCCGGGGTCTCGCGGGGTTTCCCGGCGCCTCGCGGGGAGGGGGTGTGCTCTTGGCACGATGGATGGCATGTGACATATTACTGACGTGCTGAAGACCCAGAGACCTCTCCTGGACGTCGTCGTGGTCGGCGCCGGCGTGGTCGGCGCCGCCTGCGCCTACTACGCCGCCCGTGCCGGGCTCGCCGTCGCCGTCGTGGACCGCGGGCCGGTGGCCGGGGGCACCACCGGGGCGGGCGAGGGCAACCTGCTGGTCTCGGACAAGGAACCCGGGCCCGAGCTCGACCTCGCGCTGCTCAGCACCCGGCTCTGGCGGGAACTCGCCGAGCTGCTCGGCCCGGCCGTGGAGTACGAGCCGAAGGGCGGGGTGGTGGTCGCCGCCACGACCGCCGGGCAGCAGGCGCTGCGGGCCTTCGCCGCCGGGCAGGCCGCCGCCGGGGTGACCGCCGAGGAGGTCCCGGCGGACCGGCTGCGCGAGCTGGAGCCGCACCTCGCGCCCGGACTGGCGGGCGGCTTCCACTACCCGCAGGACGCCCAGGTGCAGCCCGCCCTGGCCGCCGCCCACCTGCTGCGCGAGGCCCGTCGGGCCGGCGCCGAGCTGTTCACCGGGGAGAACGTGACGGCCGTGGACCGGGGGCCGGACGGCGCCGTGCGCGGCGTCCGGACCGACCGGCGCCGGCTGGCCGCGCCCGCCGTGGTCAACGCGGCGGGCACCTGGGGCGGCGAGTTGGCCGCGCTCGCCGGGGTGCGGCTGCCGGTGCTGCCCCGGCGGGGCTTCGTCCTGGTCACCGAGCCGCTGCCGCGGATCGTCCGGCACAAGGTGTACGCCGCCGACTACGTGGCCGACGTGGCCAGCGGCTCCGCCGGGCTGCAGACCTCGGCCGTGGTCGAGGGGACGCCGGGCGGGCCGGTGCTGATCGGCGCCAGCCGGGAGCGGGTCGGCTTCGACCGCACGCTCTCCCAGGAGGTGCTGCGCCGGCTGGCCGGCCAGGCCGCGGCCCTGTTCCCGGTGCTCGCCGGGGTCGCCGTGATGCGTGCCTACCGGGGCTTCCGGCCGTACCTGCCGGACCACCTGCCGGCCGTCGGGGCGGACCCCCGGGTACCCGGTCTCTACCACGCCTGCGGGCACGAGGGCGCCGGGATCGGGCTGGCGCCGGCCACCGGGCTGCTGATCAGCGAACAGCTCACCGGCAAGCAGCCGGAGCTGGACCTCACGCCGTTCCGACCCGACCGGTTCCCGGTCGCCTGAGCCCCCGTTCAGGACCCCCGGAATTCAGGACCCTTGGAATGGAGCATCCGGTGACCCGTCGCCGCACCCCCGCCGGGCTGGTCGAGGCCGCGCCCGGCCCCGCCCACCAGATCGAGTTCGACGGCCGCCCCGTCGCCGCCCTGCCCGGGCAGTCGATCGCCGCCGCGCTCTGGGCCGACGGCGTGCTCTCCTGGCGCACCACCCGGGTCGGCGGGCGGCCGCGCGGGGTGTTCTGCGGGATCGGCGCCTGCTTCGACTGCCTGGCCGTCGTGGACGGCCGGCCCAACCAGCGCACCTGTCTGCTGCCCGCCGAACCGGGCACCGTCGTCACCACCCAGGAGGGCCACGGCCGTGCCGACCTCGCCGTCTGAGTCGTCTGAGTCGTTCGAGTCGTTCGCGTCGCCGGAGGCTTCTGGGGTGCCTGAGGGGTCAGGGGTGTCGGGGGCGTTCGAGGCGTCGGGGGTCTTCGACCTCGCCGTGGTGGGTGCCGGGCCCGCGGGGCTGGCCGCCGCCGTCACCGCCGCCGACCTCGGGCTGCGCTGCGTCCTGCTCGACGGCGGGCAGCGCAGCGGCGGGCAGTACTACCGGCACCCGGCGCCGGGTCTCGGCGCGGCCCGCCCGGACCGGCTGCACCACGGCTGGTCGGTCTACACCGGGCTGGCCGAGCGGCTGGACGCCCACGAGCGCTCCGGGCGGGCGGTGTTCCGCGGCGGCCACCAGGTGTGGGCGCTGGAACGGACCGGGCGGGGCTTCGCGGTGCACGTCACCCGCGGGCCGGAGGCCGGTGACCGGGCCACCGTCCGGGCCCGGACCGTCCTGCTCGCCACCGGGGCCTACGAACGGCAACTGCCCTTCCCCGGCTGGACCCTGCCCGGTGTGGTCACCGCGGGCGGCGCCCAGGCCATGCTCAAGGCCGGGCTGGTGCTGCCCGGCCGGCGGATCGTGGTGGCCGGCAGCGGGCCGCTGCTGCTCGCGGCGGCCTCCTCACTGGTCACCGCCGGGGCCGAGGTCCCGGCGGTGGTCGAGGCGACGGCCTACCTCGGGTACGCCCGGCGCCCCGGCGTGCTGGCGGCCGTCCCCGCCAAGCTGGTCGAGGGCGCCGGGCACGGCCGGGCGCTGCTGCGGCACGGCGTCCGGCTGCGGCCCCGCAGCGCGGTGGTGGAGGCGCACGGGACGGACCGGGTCACCGCCGTCACGGTCGCCCGGCTGGACGCCGACTGGCGGCCGCTGCCCGGCACCGGACGACGGATCGAGTGCGACGCGCTCGCCGTCGGCCACGGGCTGCTGCCGCAGATCGAGCTGGCCGTCGAACTCGGCGCGGCCACCGTCGCCGGGGCGGACGGCGCGGTCGCGCTGCGGGTCGACGCCCGGCTGCGCACCTCCGTCCCCGGCCTCTGGTCCGCGGGGGAGACCAACGGCGTCGGCGGCGCGGACCTCGCGCTCGCCGAGGGGGAGTTGGCCGCGCACGCGATCGCCGGGGACCTCGCCGGCCGGGCGGCCGCGGGGGAGCGGCCCGGGCGGTCCCTGCTGCGCCGCCGCGCACGGTTGCGGGCCTTCGCCGCGCTGATGGCGGCCGCGCACCGGCCGGGGCCCGGCTGGACCGGGTGGCTGCGGCCGGACACCGACGTGTGCCGGTGCGAGGAGGTGCCGGTCGCGCGGATCCGGGAGGCGGTGGAGGAACTGGGCGCGGGCGACCCCCGGACCGTCAAGCTGCTCACCCGGGCCGGGATGGGCTGGTGCCAGGGGCGGATGTGCGGCCCGGCCGTGGCCCGGCTGTCCGGTGCGGACGAGCCGGGGGCGGACCGGCGGCCGTTCGCCTGCCCGGTGCCGCTCGCCCAGCTGGCCGCGGGGGCCGACGGGGCCGCCTCCGTCGCCGTCTCGGCGGATCCGGGTCCGTCGGCCGAGGCCGATTAGGGCCGCTCGGGCCCTATCCGCCGAACGCGCGGGCAGGGGACTCTTGTCTCCGGCCCGTCTCCTCTAATAAAATGTCACACCTCACCAAGGAGTACACCGTGTCCATCACCCCTCGTGACACCACCCGCCCCTGGCGCGGCATCATGGTCGCCACCACGATCCCGCTGCGCCCGGACCACTCCGTCGACTACGACGCCTACGCCGAGCACGTCCGCGGCCTGATCGAGGCCGGTTGTGACGGCGTGGTGCCCAACGGCTCGCTGGGCGAGTACCAGACGCTCACCGCTGAGGAGCGCGCCCGGATCGTCGAGGTGGCGGTCGAGGCGGCCGGCGACGGCGCCCGGGTCATGCCCGGCGTCGCCGCGTACGGCAGCGCCGAGTCCCGCCGTTGGGCCGAGCAGGCCGCCGAGGCCGGGGCCGGCTCCGTGCTGCTGCTGCCGCCGAACGCCTACCGGGCCGACCACGGCTCGGTGCGCGCCCACTACGCCGAGGTCGCCAAGGCCGGCCTGCCGGTCGTCGCGTACAACAACCCGATCGACACCAAGGTCGACCTGGTGCCCCCGCTGCTCGCCCAACTGCACGGCGAGGGCTCGATCGTGGCGGTCAAGGAGTTCACCGGGGACGTCCGCCGGGCGTACGAAATCGCCGAGCTGGCCCCCGGGCTGGACCTGCTGATCGGGGCCGACGACGTCCTGCTGGAGCTGGCGCTGGCCGGGGCCGTCGGGTGGATCGCCGGGTACCCCAACGCGCTGCCGGAGGCCTCGGTCGCGCTCTACGACGCCGCCGTCTCGCTGGACCTGGAGACCGCGCTGCCGCTGTACAAGTCACTGCACTCGCTGTTCCGTTGGGACTCGAAGACCGAGTTCGTCCAGGCCATCAAGCTCTCCATGGACATCGCCGGCCGCCCCGGCGGCCCGGTCCGGGCGCCGCGTCAGCCGCTGCTCCCGGAGATCGAGGCGGTCGTCCGTGCGGCCACCGAGAAGGCGCTGGCCGAGGGGCTCGCCTGACCGCCTGAACCCCCGGGCCGGCTGTGCGGGCAGCCGGCCTCGACCGAACCATTCGCGGAACCTTTCTCAGAGGGAGTTGTGAGGCCATGCGGAGCCGTCACGTGTTCCACGCCGTCGACTCGCACACCGAGGGCATGCCGACCCGGGTCATCACCGGCGGCTTCGGCGTCATCCCCGGTGCCACCATGGCCGAGCGCCGGGTGCACTTCCAGCAGCACCTGGACCACTTCCGCACCCTGCTGATGTACGAACCGCGCGGGCACGCCGCGATGAGCGGTGCCGTCCTGCAGCCGCCCACCCGGCCGGACGCCGACTTCGGGGTGCTCTACATCGAGGTCTCCGGGCTGCTGCCGATGTGCGGGCACGGCACCATCGGGGTCGCCACCGTGCTGGTCGAGACCGGGATGGTGCCGGTGGTCGAGCCGGTCACCACGGTGCGGCTGGACACGCCCGCCGGGCTGGTCGTCGCCGAGGTGCGGGTCGAGGGCGGTGCCGCCAAGGCGGTCACCATCCGCAACGTGGCCTCGTACTCCGTCGCGCTGGACCGCAAGATCGAGGTGCCCGGCTACGGCACGGTCGGCTACGACCTCGCGTACGGCGGCAACTTCTACGCCATCCTGCCGCTCGCCGAGTTCGGGCTGCCCTTCGAGCGCGAGCGCAAGCAGGAGATCCTGGACGCGGGCC
Source organism: Kitasatospora sp. NPDC089797 (assembly GCF_040684795.1). Classification (NCBI taxonomy): domain Bacteria; kingdom Bacillati; phylum Actinomycetota; class Actinomycetes; order Kitasatosporales; family Streptomycetaceae; genus Kitasatospora; species Kitasatospora sp. NPDC089797. The sequence continues at coordinate 69,008 of NZ_JBFBGS010000002.1, forward strand.
TGGCCCTGATGGCCGCCGTCAACGCGGGCCCCGACCGGCCGGTGCACCCGGAGGACCCGTCGATCCACGGCTGCCACCACGTCCAGCTGCTCGCCCCCGGCTCCACCGCCGAGCACTCCCGGCACGCGATGGCCATCCACCCCGGCTGGTTCGACCGTTCGCCCTGCGGTACCGGCACCTCGGCGCGGATGGCGCAGCTGCACGCCCGCGGCGAACTGCCGCTCGGGCGCGACTTCCGCAACGACTCCTTCATCGGGACGACCTTCACCGGGCGGCTGGTCGAGGAGACCGAGGTCGCCGGGCGGCCCGCGGTGGTGCCCACCGTCACCGGGCGGGCCTGGGTCACCGGCACCGCCCAGTACTTCCTCGACCCGGACGACCCGTTCCCGGCGGGCTTCCTGCTCTGACGATTGATCTCGAACCTGTGTGGAAGGGCTGGTAGTCGTGAGCATCACCTCGTACAACCCCGCTGATCCGACCGACCTGGTGGTCGCGGTCGAGGCGCCCGGCGCCGAGGCCGTGCGGGCCGCCGTCGGACGGGCCCGGGCCGCCCAGGGCGGCTGGCTCGCGGCCGGGGCGGGGGCCCGGTCGGCGGCGCTGGGGCGGATCGCGGAGGCGGTCGAGGCGCACGCCGGGGAGCTGGCCGCGCTGATCGTGCGCGAGGTCGGCAAGCCGCTCGCCGAGGCGCGCGGCGAGGTCGCCCGGACGGCGGCGATCTGGCGGTACTACGCGCAGGCGCCGTACGTGCCGTCCGGGGCGGTGCACGAGACGGCCGCCGGGCCCGGACTGCTGCTCACCCGGCGGCGCCCGTACGGGGTGGCCGGGCTGATCGCGCCCTGGAACTTCCCGCTGGCGATCCCGAGTTGGAAGGCCGCGCCGGCGCTGGCGGTCGGCAACACCGTGGTGCTGAAGCCGGCGCCGGAGGCGACCGCGTGCGCGCTGCGGCTGGCCGAGCTGGCCGGCCTGGCCGGCTTGCCCGCGGACGTGCTCACGGTGCTGCCCGGCGGCGCCGAGGAGGGCGCGGCGCTGGTCGACGCGGTGGACGTGGTGTCCTTCACCGGTTCGACCGGTGTGGGGCGCGAGGTGGTCCGGGCCGCCACCGGGCGCGGGGTCCCGGTGCAGGCCGAACTCGGCGGCCTGAACGCCGCGTTGGTGCTTCCGGACGCGGACATCGAGCTGGCCGCCGGGCACATCGCGGCCGCCGTGGCCGGGTACGCCGGGCAGAAGTGCACCGCCACCAGCCGGGTGATCGCGGTCGGTGCGGCGTACCCGCCGCTGCGCGAGGCGCTGGTCAAGGCGCTGGCGGCGGTCGACGACGCGGTGTGCGGACCGGTGATCAACGCCGCCGCGCGGGAGCGGCTGACGCTCGCCGTCGACTCGGCGGTGGCCGCGGGGGCCGAACTGCTGGCCGGTGGCGGCGTGCCCGAGCGGACCGGCTGGTACGTCGAACCGACCCTGCTCGCCGACGTGCCGGCCGAACACCCGCTGGCCCGCGAGGAGTTCTTCGGCCCGGTCGCGGTGCTGCACCGGGCGGCCGACCTGGACGAGGCGATCGCGCTCGCCAACGACACCCCGCACAGCCTCGCCACCTCGGTGCACACCCGCAGCCTGGACGCGGCGCTGGCCGCCGCCGACCGGCTGGACGCGGGCATGATCCGGGTCAACGCCCCCTCCAGCGGCGTCGACTTCCACCTGCCCTTCGGCGGGGCCAAGGGCGCGAGCCACGGCGACCGCGAACAGGGCCTGGCCGCACTGGACTTCTACACCGTCAGCCGTACCGTCAGCGTGCTGCCGGGCGGGACCGCCTGATGGGCGCCCGCGCCGAGCACCGTGCCGAGCACCGCGTCGAGCACCGCGCCGAGCACCGCGTCGACACCGTCGACTACCACACGGCCGGCGAGCCGTTCCGGATCGTGCTGGGCGGGCTGCCCCCGATCCCCGGCGACAGCGTCGCCGAGCGCCGGGCCATCGCGCTCGGCGCGGGGGGCAGCGCCACCGCGCCCCGGCCCGGCGCGCTGGACAGCGTGCGGCAGCTGCTCGTCCGGGAGCCGCGCGGGCACGCCGGGATGTACGGCGGCTTCCTGGTGCCGCCGGACGACGAGGCGCACCTGGGCGTGCTGTTCTGGCACAAGGACGGCTACTCGACGGCCTGCGGGCACGGCACCATCGCGCTCGGCGCCTGGGCGGTGGACTCCGGGCTGGTCCCGGCCCCCCTGGACGGCACGGCCCGGGTGCGGATCGACGTGCCCTCCGGGCGGGTCACCGCGCTGGTGCACCGGGCCGGAGGACGCACCACCGGGGTGACCTTCCGCAACGTGCCCAGCCGGGTCAGCGCACTGAAGCTGCCGGTGACCACCTCGCGCGGGGTGGTCGAGGTCGCGGTGGCGCACTCCGGGGCGTGCTACGCCTCGGTGCCGGCCGCTGCCCTCGGGCTGGCGGTGGAGCCCGGACAGCTGCCCGAACTCACCGCCGCGGGGCGGGAGATCAGGGAGCTGCTGGCCGACGCCGAGGCGGTCGTCCACCCGACGGACCCGCTGCTGTCCGGGGTGTACGGAGTGGTGCTGTACGACGAACTCCCCTCCGAGGGTGGTGAGTTGCGGCAGCGGAACGTGACCGTCTTCGCGGACGGGCAGATCGACCGTTCGCCCTGCGGCTCCGGCACCTCGGCCCGGCTCGCCGTGCTCGCCGCCGAGGGACGGCTCGCCCCGGGGGAGGTGCTGCGGCACGAGTCGATCATCGGCACCGTGTTCACCGGGCAGGTCCTCGCCGGCGGCGACCCGCTGGCGGAGGGCGTGGTCACCGAGGTCGGCGGGACGGCGCACCGCACCGGGGAGCACCGGTTCCTGCTGGAGTCGGGGGACTCGCTGGGGACGGGGTTCCTGCTGTGACCGCCTCCGTGCCGTCCGGTTCCGTGCTGCCCGGTTCCGTGCCGGCTGGTTCCGTCCTGCCCGGTTCCGTGCCGGCTGGTTCCGTCCTGCCCGGTTCCGTGTTGCCCGGCGCGGCGGCTGAGCCGCTCCAGTACGCCGTGCCGGGAGTCGGCGGAGTGGGGCCCGCCGACGCGGTGCGGGCGATCGAGCGGGTGTTGCTGGACGGGTTCGACCCGGAAACGGCACCCGCCCGGTCGGCCGTACCGGTACCGGCCGGCGAACTGCTGCTGATGCCGGCCGCCGCCGGGCCCTTCGCGGGCGTCAAGATCGCCGGGGTGGCGCCGGCCAACCCGCCGCTCGGACTGCCCCGGATCACCGGCAGTTACCTGCTGCTGGACGGGCCCACCCTGCAGCCGCTGGCCGTCCTGGACGGCGCGGCCCTCACGGCCCTGCGCACGCCCGCCGTGACGGCGGCGGCGCTCGCGCGGCTTGCGGTGCCGGAGGCCGAGCACCTGGTGGTGTTCGGCTCCGGGCCGCAGGCGTACGGGCACCTGGACGCGCTGCTGGCCGTCCGGCCGCTCCGGCGGGTCACGGTGGTGGCACGCGACGCCGGGCGGGCCGCCGCGCTCGCGGCGTACGGGCGCGGGCTCGGACTGGCGGGTACGGTGGGCGGGCCGGAGGCGGTGGCGGCGGCGGACCTCGTGGTCTGCTGCACCACGGCGCGCACCCCGCTGTTCGACGGTGCGCTGGTGCCCGGGCACGCGGCCGTCGCGGCGGTCGGCTCGCACGAGCCGGCCGCCCGCGAGGTGGACGAGGTGCTGGTCGGACGCGCCGAGCTGTACGTGGAGGCGCGCGGCGTCGCGGCCCGGGAGGCCGGGGACCTGCTGATGGCCGGGGTGGTCGGACGGCAGGTGTGGAACCTGGCCGAGTTGGTGCGCGGCGACGCGCTGGTGCCGGTCGGGCGGCCGCGCTTCTTCAAGAGCGTCGGGATGGCCTGGGAGGACCTGGCGGTGGCGGCCGAGGTGTACCGGGCCGGACGGGCCCGAGCTGCTTCCTGATGGTCTAGTCGCCGTAGCAGCTGAGCCAACTGCCGGGAATGGCAGCGCAGTTGGCGAGCAGGTTGCGCAGGTCGCGGACGGCTGCGCGGTGCCGCCCGGTGGTGCAGCGGGCGAGCAGGGCGGTCGCCTCCTCGAAGGCGGCGGCCGCGTCCTGCTCGTTGAAGTGGGTGTCGCCGTACGGGTCGATCCGGCGGAGCCGGTGCTCGGTGGGGCGGGCGTGCTCGGCCAGGGCCTCGGCGAGGGCCTGGCCGTGGTCGGTGGAGAGGTGCAGCACCGTCGGGGCGGTGCGGCGGCCGGTGTTCGGGCGGCCGTCGTGCAGGGCGAGTTCGATGCCCATGTCCGTTGCTCCTGGTGCCGGGTCGGCGGGTCGTGTGGCCGGAGTCGGCGCGGAGGCTCCGGGGGTGTGGGCAGATCGTGTGCCGTCGGCCGTTGTCACGGTCGACGGCCGCTGCCACGATGGGCAGCGGTGGGCTTGACGAGGCGTCCGGATCCCGGGTTGTTGCGCGCTCAACGTAACGTGACATTGTACGCTGGTGTTCTGCACCCACCCGGAGGAACACCATGGCCGAGCTCAAATCCCGCACCCTGATCTCCGTGCAGGAGCGGCTCCGCGACCAGGTCGCCCACGCCCTCCGGGCGGCCCTCATCTCCGGCGAACTGCGCCCCGGCGTCGTCTACTCCGCGCCCGCGCTCGCCGCCGACTTCGGCGTCTCGGCGACCCCCGTCCGCGAGGCCATGCTCGACCTCGCCCGCGAGGGGCTGGTCGAGGCCGTCCGCAACAAGGGCTTCCGGGTCACCGAGCTCACCGAGCGCGACCTCGACGACTACACCGGGATCCGCGCCCTGATCGAGGTCCCGACCGTCGGCCTGGTCACCCGGACGGCGACCGGGGAACAGCTGGAGCGACTGCGCCCGCAGGCCGAGGCGATCGTCGCGGCGGCGCGCAAGCACGACCTGATCGGCTACCTGGAGGCCGACCGGCAGTTCCACCTCGACCTGCTGGGGCTCGCGGGCAACGCGCGGCTGGTGGACGTCGTCGGGGACCTGCGCAAGCGGTCCCGGCTGTACGGGCTGAACCGGCTGGACGAGCTGGGGCAGCTGGTGTCCTCGGCGGAGGAGCACGTGGAGCTGCTGGACCTGATGCTCACCGGCGACGCGGAGGCGGCGGAGGCCTGCATGACGCGACACCTCAGCCATGTGCGGTCGCTCTGGGCCGGCCAGGACGAGGCGGCGGAAGCCGAGCGGCCGGCCCTGCGGCTGCGGGCGCGGTAGGGGGCCAAACCACCCGTTCGGGTGAAGAGTGGGAAGCGGGGGTCGGAGGGCGCTCGCGTCCTACGATGATGTTCTCGACATCGGCAGTCAGGAGGAACTCCATGTCCGCCGCAGCAATGGAAGGGCCCTTTGGGTACGAAGAGTCCTTCGAGTGCACCGCCGAAGTGCCCGAGAAGCGGATGACGCTGCTCGATGCCGCAGAGCTCATCTCCAAGCGGCTCGTGGGACACCGGGTCGAGATCTTTGGAGGTCAGATCACAGTGACGCCGCCACCTGACGGCCAGCACGGTGACGCCCTCACCACCATCAGCGTCCCGTTCATCATGGCGGGGCTCCATGGTCGGACGACCCGAGTGATCCAAGGGATCGGGCTCAGGCTGCCGGGTGGGCCTTCGGACTTCGCCGTCCCGGACCTGTCGCTGGTCGATGCCGACTACGCCGACCACTGGACCGGACACAACTGCTACGACCCCGTGATCTTCAGGCTCGTACTGGAGGTGACGTCGTCGAACCACTCGGCCGATCTGAAGGTCAAACCGACGCTGTATGCCGAGGCGGGAGTCCCCGTCTACGTGATCGTGGATCGGAAGAATCTGAAGGTCATGGTGCTGACCGAGCCCGAGGACGGCGAGTACCGGGTCCATGCCGTCCACCACCCCGGGCAGTCGTTCCTGCTGCCTGCCTCGGTCGGGGCGTCGGTGACGCTCGTGGTGGACGACATGCTCATCGCGAAGAGCTAGGCCACCGCCGCCGGCACGGTGAGGCGGCCGTCGTGGACCTCGGCGATCTGGTCGACGGCCGTCAGGTGGGTGCGGTCGTGGGTGACCAGGACGGTGGCCGTCGCCCGGCGGTGGGTGAGGTCGGTGATCAGGTCCAGGACCGCCGCGCCGCGTTCGTGGTCGAGGGCGCTGGTGGGCTCGTCGACGAGCAGGACGGTGGGGTCGTTCATCAGGGCCCGGGCGATGTTCACGCGCTGGCGCTGGCCGCCGGAGAGCTGGTGGGGGCGGCGGGCGGCCTGGTCGCGCAGGCCGACGGCGTCGAGGAGTTCGAGGGCGCGGGTGCGGGCCGCCCGGGGGTCGCGGCCGTCGAGGTGGGCCATCACCTGGAGCTGCTCGGCGGCGGTGAGCGAGGGCAGCAGGTTGGCCTGCTGGAAGACGATGCCGACCCGGCCGCGGCGCAGCGCCGTCAGGTCGGCGCGGCTGAGGCCGCCGGTGTCGGTGCCGTCGACCACGACCCGGCCGGAGTCCGGGGTGATCAGGGTGGCGGCCACGGCCAGCAGGCTGGACTTGCCGGAGCCGGAGGGGCCGACCACGGCGGTGATGGAGCCCTTGGGGACGGTCAGCGAGACCTCGTCCAGGGCGGTCAGCCGGTCGTCGCCGTCCGGGTAGGTGAGGGTGATGCGGTCGAGTTCGAGGCTCATCGGGCGCTCCCCAGGGCGGTCAGCGGGTCGACGGAGGTGATCCGGCGGACGGACAGGGCCGCGCCGACCGCGCCGAGGGCGATCATGACGAGGGCGGGCAGCAGGACGGTCGGGGCGTCCAGGACGAAGGGGACGGCGGAACCGATCAGCGCGCCGAAGCCGGTGGCGATCGCGGTGCCGACGGCCGTGCCGAGCACCAGCAGCAGCACCGCCTGGCCGAGGGCGTCCCGGAGCAGGTAGCGGGTGGAGGCGCCGAGGGCCTTCAGCACGGCGATGTCACCGCTGCGCTGGATCGTCCAGACGGTGAAGAAGGCGCCGATCACCAGGGCGGAGATGGCGAACAGGAAGCCGCGCATCAGCTGCAGCGAGCCGTTCTCCGAGGTGTAGGAGCCGATCGCGGCGAGGGCGTCGTCCCGGGTGCGGGTCACCGTGCCGTGGCGGGCGTCGGCGGCGGGGAGGTCGGCTCCCTTGGCGGTGTGCAGGGCGATGACGGTGGCGTGGCCGGCGCCGCCGGGGGTGAACTGCTGCCAGTCGGTGAGACTGGTCCAGACCACCGGGGTGTGGCTGTACGCGGCGTCGCCGTCGACGGCGGCGACCCGCAGCGGGTGCCCGCCCAGGGTGAAGTCGGCGCCGGCGGTGAGGTGGCCGAGCTTCTCGGCGGCGGTGCCGGAGAGCACGGCCAGGCCGGGGGCGATCCGGCCGCCCTGCGGGGCCAGGCCGGAGCCGTCCGGGACGCCGAAGGCGGACAGCGCGGCGGTGCGGGTGCCGGCGGCGGCCTTGGTGGTGGTGATGCCGAGCGGCTGGGCGGAGGTGACGCCCGGCTCGCGGGACCAGGCCTGCCACTGGTCGGGGGTGAGCTGGGAGTCGGTGAAGGAGAGCTGCTGCCCGTCGGCGGGCTTGGCGAACACCAGGTGGTCGGCGGGCAGGCCGGTGATCGCGGAGATGTTCTGCCGACCGAGCCCGGCGGTCAGGCCGGACAGCAGGCCGACCAGCACGGTGATCAGCACGATGACGGATCCCATCAGGGCGAACCGGCCCTTGGCGAACCGGAGATCCCTCCAGGCGACGAACACGGCGGGCCTTCCTGCGGCAGGGGGACTGGTGACCCTGCCAACACTCCCCGGACCGGGGTGCCCCGGGCATCGCGCCGGGGTTTGCTTCCTGGGCATCGAAGGGCAGAGGCGGAGTTCAACCTTTTGATTGATGCCGCCCGCCGGGGCGGAACCTAGGCTGGAGGGATGGCGACCGAACGCTCCAGAACCACCTCCGTCGCCCGCGTCCTCCAGGTCTGCCTGCACCTGCTCGTGGCGGGCCTGCTCGCCCTCGCCGTCGCCCGCGCCGTCCTCACCGGGCGGGGTGACGGCGACCCGGCGGCCGTCGCCGCCGCGGCCTCCGCGATGGCCGCCGTGTACGCCGTCGGGCCGAAGCTGGCCGCCGTGCACCGCTCCCGCCGGGGCGCCGCGCTCTGGCTGGCGCTGCTCGGCGTCACCTGGGCGGGCCTGCTGGTCGCCACCCAGGACGCGGTGTGGCTGGCGTTCCCGCTGTACTTCCTGGAACTGCACCTGCTCGGGCGGCGCGGCGGGCTGACCGCGGTGGCCCTCACCGCCGCCGGGGCGATCGCCGCCTGGTCCTGGCACCAGCACGCCTTCAACGCGGCCGCGGCGATCGGGCCCGCACTCGGCGCCGCCGTCGCCACCGCGACCGTGCTCGGCTACCAGGCGCTGTACCGGGAGAGCGAGGAGCGGCGCGGGCTGATCGACGAGCTGACCGCCGCCCGCGCCGACCTCGCCGCCGCCCACCACGCGGCCGGGGTGCTCGCCGAGCGCGAGCGGCTCGCCCGGGAGATCCACGACACCCTCGCGCAGAGCCTCAGCTCGATCCAGCTGCTGCTGCGGGCCGCCCAGCGGGCGTTGCCCGAGCGGACCGAGGCCGCCGCCGGGTACGTCGAGCAGGCCCGGCAGGCCGCCCAGGACAACCTGGACGAGGCCCGGCGGTTCGTCCGGGCGCTCACCCCGCCCGCCCTGGACGGCGATCCGCTGTCGGTCGCGCTGGAGCGGCTGTGCGCGACCACCGCGGCGCACAGCGGTCTGCCCGTCCACCTGCACGTCTCCGGGGACCAGGTGCGGCTGCCGGCCGCGCAGGAGGTGGCGCTGCTGCGGATCGCGCAGTCGGCGCTCGGCAACACCGTGCGGCACGCGCAGGCCTCGCGGGCCGAGGTGACACTCAGCTACATGGAGGGCGAGGTGGCGTTGGACGTGTTCGACGACGGGGCGGGGTTCGACCCGCTGGCGGTGGCCGGCCGCACCGGCGGGGAGGGCGGCTTCGGGCTGCCCTCGATGCGGGCCCGGGCCCGGGCGCTCGGCGGCAGCTTCACCGTGGAGTCCGCGCCCGGCGAGGGCACGGCCCTGGCGGTGCAGCTGCCGATCGGTCCGGAGGCCGGGTCGTGATCCGGCTGCTGATCGCCGACGACCACCCGGTGGTGCGGGCCGGGCTGCGGGCGGTGCTGGAGAGCGAACCGGACTTCGCGATCGTGGCGGAGGCGGCCACCGCCGAGCGGGCCGTCGAGCTGGCGGCGGAGCCGGGCGTGGACGTGGTGCTGATGGACCTGCAGTTCGGGCCCGGTTCGGCGATGAACGGGGCGCAGGCGACGGCGGCGATCACCGCCCGGGCGGGTGCGCCGCGGGTGCTGGTGGTCACCACCTACGACAGCGACGCGGACACCCTGCCGGCCCTGGAGGCGGGCGCCACCGGGTACCTGCTCAAGGACGCGCCGCCGGAGGAGCTCGCCCAGGCCGTCCGGGCGGCCGCGGCGGGACGCAGCGCGCTGGCGCCGAGCGTGGCCGACCGGCTGCTGGAGCGGATGCGGACGCCCGCCGCGGCGCTCAGCGGCCGGGAGACCGAGGTGCTGGGGCTGGTCGCGGACGGGCTGACCAACCAGCAGATCAGCCAGCACCTGCACCTGAGCCAGGCCACCGTGAAGTCTCATCTGGTGCACATCTACACCAAGTTGGGGGTGGACTCGCGCACCGCGGCGGTGCGGGAGGCGCGCGGGCGGGGCCTGATCCGCTGAGCGGGCGGGGCCGGTCCGCGCGCCGGGGCCGGGCGTAGGGTGGGGGTGTTCCGTGCCCGCGGCAGTGTGAGGAGCACCCCGATGACCGTCCGTCTCGCCGACCTGGCCGTTCCGGTGATCGGCGCCCCGATGGCGGGCGGCGCCTCGACGCCCGAGCTGGTGGCCGCGGTGAACCGGGCCGGCGGACTGGGGTTCCTGGCGGCCGGGTACCGCAGCGCCACCGGGATGGCCGAACAGATCGCCGCGGTACGGAAGTCGACCGACCGGCCGTACGGGGTGAACCTCTTCGTGCCGGGCCCGCCCGGGGATCCGGCGGCGGTGGCCGGCTACCGGGAGCGGCTGCGGCCCGAGGCCGAACGGTGGGGGGTGGCGCTGCCGGAGCTGATCGGGCCGGACCGGGACGACTGGGAGGCCAAGCTCGCCGCGCTGCTCGCCGACCCGGTGCCGGTGGTCTCGTACACCTTCGGGCTGCCGACGGCCGGGGAGGCGGCCGCGCTGCGCGGCGCCGGCATCCTCCAGGTGGGCACGGTGACCACGCCGGAGGAGGCCCGCGCGGCGCAGGCGGTCGGGCTGGACGCGCTGTGCGTGCAGGGGCCGGAGGCCGGCGGGCACCGCTCCACGCACCGGACCGCGGACCGGCCCGGCGAGCTGCCGCTGCTCCAACTGCTGCCCGCGGTAAGGGCGGTGACCGCGCTGCCGCTGATCGCGGCCGGCGGGCTGGGCGACGGCCCGGCGATCGCGGCGGCGCTGCGGGCCGGGGCCGACGCGGTGCAGTTGGGCACCGCGCTGCTGCGCTCCGACGAGTCCGGCGCCTCGGCGGCCCACCGGGCCGCGCTCACCGAGCTGCCGGAGACCGTCGTCACCCGGGCCTTCACCGGCCGCCCGGCCCGCGGTCTGCGCAACGCCTTCATCGACCGCCACGGCCCGTACGCCCCGCCCGCCTACCCCGAGGTCCACCACCTCACCGCCCCGCTGCGCGCCGCCGCCACCCGCCGCGCCGACACCGCCGCCATGCACCTCTGGGCGGGCACCGCCCACCACCTGGCCCGCACCGGCCCGGCGGAGACGATCGTCACGGACCTGTGGCGGAGCGCCCGGGCGTGAGCGGACGCACCGTGCGGCAGGGGGAGCGGACGGTCAAGGTGGCCTGATCGTCCGCCCCCGGTCCGTCAGCCCAGCAGGTCGGCCATCCAGGACTCGACGGCCGGGGCCGTGCGGGGGAGGGCGGCGGACATCAGGTGGGCGCCGTCCTCGGTGATGACCAGGTCGTCCTCGATGCGGATGCCGAGGCCGCGGAGTTCGAGGGGGAGGGTCTCGTCGTCGGGCTGGAGGTAGAGGCCCGGTTCGACGGTGAGGACCATGCCGGGTTCCAGGGTGCCGTCGAGGTAGCGGTCGGCGCGGGACTTGGCGCAGTCGTGGTAGTCGAGGCCGAGCATGTGGCCGCTGCCGCACAGGGTGTAGCGGCGGTACAGGCCGTTGTCCTCGGCGAGGGCCTGCTCGGCGGGGATGCGCAGGACGCCCCAGTCGGCGAGGCCCTCGGCGATGACGCGCATGGCGGCGCGGTGGAAGTCGCGGAAGCGGGCGCCCGGGCGCAGGGCGGCGATGCCGGCGCTCTGGGCGGCCAGGACGAGGTCGTAGGCCTGGCGTTGGACCGGGGTGAAGGTGCCGCTGAGCGGGAGGGTGCGGGTGATGTCGGCGGCGTAGAGGGTGTCGGTCTCGACGCCGGCGTCCAGCAGGAGCAGGGAGTTCGGGTCCAGGGCGCCGTCGTTGCGGATCCAGTGCAGCACGCAGGCGTGGGCGCCGGAGGCGGCGATGGTGGTGTAGCTGGTGCCGTTGCCCTCGGCGCGGGCGCGCAGGTCGAAGACGCCCTCGATCCAGCGTTCGCCGCGGTGGTGGCGCAGCGCGGTGGGCAGGGCGCGTACGACGTCCTCGAAGCCGGTGACGGTGTGGTCGACGGCGAGTTGCAGCTGTTCGATCTCCCAGGTGTCCTTGACCAGGCGCAACTCGGAGAGAACGGCGGCGAGTTCGGCGTCCTGGGGGAGGGCGCCGCGGCCGGTGGCCCGGTCGACGGCCGGGTCGGTGCCGGCCAGCACCCGGGTGGGCGGCTGCGGTCCGTCGAGCAACGTCCCCAGGTCGTCGAGGTGTTCGGTGCGGATGCCGGTGAGCCGGGCGGCCTCGGCGAGGTCGGGGCGGCGGCCGACCCAGAACTCGCCGTAGCGGCGGTCGCGGTAGAACTCGCCGCCGCTGCGCGGGGAGCGGGGGTGGACGTGCAGCACCGGTTCGTGGCCCTCGGGGCCGGCGGGTTCGAGGACCAGGACGTGGTCGGCCTGGTCCTCGCCGGTGAGTCCGGTGAGCCAGGTGTAGGCGCTGTGCGGTCGGAAGCGGTGGTCGAGGTCGTTGCAGCGGACCTTGAGGCGGCCGGCCGGGATGACCAGCCGCTCGCCGGGGAAGGCGGCGGAGAGCCGGGCGCGGCGGCCCGGGAACCGGTCGTGGCCGGGGACGCGCCGGTCGGCGGGGAGCGGGGTGGCGGCCCAGCCCGCGCCCATGAAGGCTGCCAGGGCGGGGGAGACCGGGAGGTCGTGGCTCCCGGTGTTGAGGCCGGTCTGCGGGTGGGTCACCGGTGAACTCCTAAGCGGGGCGGGGGAGGTGGGGCGCACGGACACAGCTGGGTAACGGCCGGTGTCACCTCTTGTGCAGTGCAATTTCACATTACTATGTTACGGGTCACACAGCGGAGCGGCCGGAGCAGGCCCCCCACAGCGGAGTTGCACATGACCAGGCGCACCCATGCCGCTCTCGCGGCTGCCCTCGCGGCGACCCTCACCCTCGGCCTCGGGGCCTGCAAGAACGACAAGAGCGACGGCGGCAGCGGCGCCGCACCGGCCGACAGCCACGGCCCGGGCGCCGCGTCCGGCTCGATCGTCGGCGGCACCCCGGTCAAGGGCGGCACCCTGACCGTGCTGTCCAACCAGGACTTCGCCCACCTCGACCCGGCCCGCAACTGGACCATGCCGAACATGGACTTCGGCATCCGGCTGCTCTACCGCACCCTCGTCACCTTCAAGGCCGAACCGGGTGCGGCGGGCAGCGAGATCGTCCCCGACCTCGCCACCGACCTCGGCCGGTCCGCCGACGGTGGCCGGACCTGGACCTTCACCCTCAAGGAGGGCCTCACGTACGAGGACGGCACGCCGATCAAGTCCGCCGACGTCAAGTACAACGTCGAGCGCTCCTTCGCCCCCGACCTCACCGGCGGCCCCGACTACGCCCAGCAGTACCTGGCCGGCGGCGAGAACTACAAGGGCCCGCTGAACGGCGAGCACCTGTCGAGCATCGAGACCCCGGACGACCGGACCATCGTCTTCCACCTCAAGCGCCCGGTCGCCGAGTTCTCGTACACCGCGACCCTGCCGACCTTCTCCCCGGTGCCGCAGTCCCAGGACAAGGGCACCCAGTACGACCTGCGGCCGTTCTCCTCCGGCCCGTACAAGATCGAGACCTACGACCGCGGCAAGCAGCTGGTGCTCGTCCGCAACACCCACTGGGACCCGTCCACCGACCAGGTCCGCAAGGCCTACCCGGACCGGATCGTGGTCACCCAGGGCCTCAAGGGCGGCCAGGTGGACGACCGGATCATCGCCAGTGAGGGTGCGGACGCCTCCTCGATCGAGTGGATGAACCTGCGCCCCGAGTCGGTGTCCAAGGTGCTGCCCAAGGCGGACGTGAAGTCCCGGCTGATCGCCGAGCAGCAGGGCTGCACCGACATGCTCTACCCCAACACCTCCAAGGCGCCCTTCGACGACCCCAAGGTGCGCGAGGCGCTGATGTACGCGGTGGACCGGGACGCCCAGGTCACCGCGAACGGCGGCCCGGCCATGGGCGACGTGGCCACCTCCTACCTGCCGCCCGCGCTCGCCGGCGGCGCCAAGCTGGACCCGCTGAAGATCCCCTCGACCGGCGACCCCGAGAAGGCCAGGCAACTGCTCAAGGAGGCGGGCAAGGCCGACCTCAAGGTCTCGCTGACCGTCTCCTCCGGCGACAAGACCCGGGCCGAGGCGCTGCAGCAGTCGCTGTCGAAGGTCGGCATCCAGGTCACCATCAACACCGCCGACCCGTCCGTCTACTACGACACCGTCGGCGACACCAAGAACGCCCCCGACCTCGCCATCCTCGGCTGGTGCCCGGACTACCCCTCCGGCGCGACCTTCCTGCCGATGGTCTTCGACGGCCGCACCATCAAGGAGAAGGGCAACCAGGGCAACGTCGAGCAGTTCCGCGACCAGGCCACCTCGGACCGGATCGACCAGATCAACGCGATGACCGACGTCACCGAGGCCAACAAGGCCTGGCTCCAGCTCAACGACGACCTGCTGAAGAAGGCGCCGACCGTGCCGCTGCTGTGGCAGCGCCGTCCGCTGCTGGCCGGCACCAACATCGCCGGCGCCTTCGGCAGCCCGGTGTGGACCGGCCAGTGGGACTTCGCCACCATCGGCCTCAAGGACCCCGCCAAGGGCCAGGGCTGAGGGGTCGTCCGACGATGAGTACCACCACTGAGCCCGTCGCCGTGGACGACGGCGCGGCGGCGGGGCCGGCGAAGGCCGCCCGACGAGGCCCCTGGCGACTGGTCCGGGCCCAGCTCTGGGCCAAGGGCTCGGCCCGCTTCGGCCTGGTCACCGTGGCCCTGCTGGTCCTGCTGACGGCCCTGGCCGACCCGCTGAGCGCGCTCGGCGGATGGACGCCCGAGGAGTTCGACAAACGGGCGATCGACCCGTACCTGGGCGGCCAGCCGATCGGCGACTTCGGCGGGATCGGCACCCGGCACTGGCTGGGGGCCGAACCCGGCACCGGGCGCGACCTGTTCGCCCGAGTGCTGCACGGCGGCCAGGTCTCCCTGCTGATCGCCTTCGTCGCGACCGCCGTGGTCGTGACGACCGGCACCCTGGTCGGGATCGCGGCCGGCTACTTCGGCGGCCGCACCGACGCCGTGCTCTCCCGGCTGATGGACCTCACGATGTCCTTCCCGTCGCTGATCTTCATGATCTCGATGATGTCGGTGGCCAAGGACGCCAACCGGATCCTGCTGATCACCCTGGTGATCGGCCTGTTCACCTGGCCCGGCATCGCCCGGGTGGTGCGCGGCCAGACCCTCTCGCTCAAGCACCGCGAGTACGTCGAGGCGGCCAAGGTCGGCGGCGCCCGTCCCTGGCGGATCCTCACCCGGGAGATCCTGCCCAACGTCTCCGGCCCGATCATCGCCTACACGACGCTGCTGGTGCCCGGCATGATCGCCACCGAGGCGGCGCTCAGCTACCTCGGCGTGGGCGTGCGCCCGCCCACCCCGTCCTGGGGCCAGATGATCGCGGAGAGCATCAGCTTCTACGAGACCGACCCGACGTACTTCCTGATCCCGACGGTCTTCCTGTTCCTGGCCGTGCTCGCCTTCACCCTGCTCGGCGACGCGCTGCGCGACATCCTCGACCCCCGGGGAGGCCGGTCGTGATCCTCTACCTCGGCCGACGCCTGCTCGCCGCGCTCGGCATCCTGCTGGCGATCTGCGCGATCACCTTCACCATCTTCTACCTGCTGCCCGCCGACCCGGCGGTGGCCGCGTGCGGCAAGACCTGCAGCCCCGAACGGATCGCCGAGGTCAAGGCCGCGATGGGCCTGGACAAGCCGGTCCTGGACCAGTTCCTCACCTACGTCACCGGCATCTTCGCCGGCCGCGACTACGGCACCGGGGCGAGCGCCACCCACTGCTCCTTCCCCTGCCTCGGCTACTCCTACGAGTACTCGCTGCCGGTGTGGAACCTGCTCACCGACCGCCTGCCGGTCTCCGTCTCGCTGGCCCTCGGCGCGTCGGTGCTCTGGCTGCTCCTCGGCCTCGGCGCGGGCGTCACCTCCGCGCTGCGCAAGGGCGGTGCCACCGACCGGACGCTGATGGTGCTCTCGGTCGGCGCCGCCTCGCTGCCGGTCTACTTCACCTCGATCATGCTGATCTGGGGCGTCGTACGGACCGCCGGCCTGCTGCCCTACCCGGCGTACCACCAGTTCACCGACGACCCGGCCGGGTGGGCCTCCAACCTGCTGCTGCCCTGGATCGCGCTGGCCCTGCTGTACGCGGCGATGTACGCCCGGCAGAGCCGCAACTCGATGATCGAGGCGATGGCCGAGCCGTACATCCGCACCGCCCGCGCCAAGGGGCTCCCGGCGCGCACGGTGACCGTCAAGCACGGGCTGCGCTCCGGGATGACACCGATCCTCACCCTCTTCGGCATGGACCTCGGCGGGCTGCTGGCCGGCGCCGTCATCACCGAGTCCATCTTCGGCCTGCCCGGCGTCGGCCGGCTCTTCTACGACGCGCTGGTCCGCTCCGACCAGCCCGTCATCCTCGGCGTCACCCTGCTCGCGGCCTTCTTCATCGTCGCGGCGAACCTGCTGGTCGACCTGCTGTACGCGTTCGTCGACCCGAGAGTGAGGTACTGATGGCCCTCCTGGAGGTGGCAGACCTCGGGGTCTGCTTCGACACCCCGCGCGGCACCGTCCGGGCCGTGGACGGCCTCTCCTTCGCGGTCGAGGCCGGGCGCACCCTCGGCCTGGTCGGCGAGTCCGGCAGCGGCAAGTCCGTCACCTCGCTCGCCGTCATGGGCCTGCACCGCGGCGCCGCCGTCACCGGCTCGATCCGGCTCGACGGCCGGGAGCTGAACGGCCTGGGGGAGCGGGAGTTGGGCACCGTGCGGGGCCGGCGGATCGCGATGATCTTCCAGGACCCGCTGTCCAGCCTGCACCCCTTCTACACCGTCGGTGAGCAGATCGCCGAGCACTACCGGGTGCACTTCAAGGCCGGTCGCAGGGCCGGGCGGGCCCGGGCCGTCGAGATGCTGGCCGAGGTCGGCATCCCGGAGCCGGCCCGCCGGGTGGACGAGTACCCGCACCAGTTCTCCGGCGGCATGCGCCAGCGCGTCATGATCGCCATGGCGCTCGCCTGCGAACCCGAGCTGCTGATCGCCGACGAGCCGACCACCGCGCTGGACGTCACCGTCCAGGCGCAGATCCTCGACCTGATCGCCCGGATCCAGCAGGAGCGCGGCCTCGGCGTCGTGATGATCACCCACGACCTGGGCGTGGTCGCCCGGGTCGCCCACGAGGTGCTGGTCATGTACGGCGGCCGGGCCGCCGAACAGGCCCCGGTGGACCGGCTGTTCGCCCGGCCCGCGCACCCGTACACCCGCGGCCTGCTGGACTCGCTGCCGCGCCTGGACGACACCGACGACGCCCCGCTGCGGGCCATCCCCGGCAGCCCGCCGTCGCTGCTCGCCCCCGCCCCCGGCTGCTCCTTCGCCCCGCGCTGCGCCCGCACCACCGCCGCGTCCGCCGAGGAGCACGCCCGCTGCCGGGCCGAACGACCCACGCTCGGCCCGCTCGCCCCCGGCCACCAGGCCGCCTGCCACCTGCCGTTGGTGCCGGAAGGGGTGTCGTGATGACCGAACCGCTCTTGTCGGTAAGGGACTTGGTGAAGACCTTCGCCGGGCGGCGGAGCCGCACCGGCCGGGCCGGCGCGCCGATCCGGGCCGTCGACGGGGTCAGCTTCGACCTCGGCGCGGGCGAGACGCTCGGCCTGGTCGGCGAGTCCGGCTGCGGCAAGTCCACCACCGGGCGGATGATCGTCCGGCTGCTCGACCCGACCGCGGGCACCGTCACCTTCGACGGCACCGAGATCGGCGGGCTCCCGCAGCGCCGGCTGCGGCCCCACCGGCGGCACCTGCAGATGGTGTTCCAGGATCCGTACTCCTCGCTCAACCCCCGGCAGACGGTGGCCCGGATCATCTCCGAGCCGCTGCTGGTCCAGGGCGGGAGTGCGGCGCAGGCGCGCACCCGGGCCGCCGAGCTGATGGAGCTGGTCGGGCTGATCCCCGAGCACCTGGACCGCTACCCGCACGAGTTCTCCGGCGGCCAGGCGCAGCGGATCGGGATCGCCCGCTCGCTGGCCACCTCGCCGAAGCTGGTCGTCGCCGACGAGCCGGTGTCCGCGCTGGACGTCTCCATCCAGGCCCAGGTGGTCAACCTGATGGAGCGGTTGCAGCGCGAGCTGGGGCTGGCGTACGTGTTCATCGCGCACGACCTCTCGGTGGTGAAGCGGGTCTGCGACCGGGTCGCGGTGATGTACCTGGGCCGGATCGTCGAGATCGGCGACAAGGCCGAGGTGTACGGCAGTCCGGCGCACCCGTACACCCGGGCGTTGCTGTCCGCCGTGCCGCTGCCGGACCCGGCGGCCGAGCGGGCCCGGGAGCGGATCGTGCTGCTCGGCGATCCGCCGAGCCCGGCGGCCCCGCCGCCCGGGTGCAGCTTCCACCCGCGCTGCCCCAAGGCGCAGGAGGTGTGCCGGACGGAACGGCCGCTGCTGCGGATCGTCGGGACGGGTGGGCGGGAGGCCGCCTGCCACTTCCCGGGGTAGCTCCTTCAAGCCCCCGGTCGGGCGCGGCGGGGAACCTCACGAGGGCCGCGTCCGACCGGGTACCACCGGCTGTCAGTGGTCGTCGGCCGGCAGCAGCAGGCGCGGACCGGGGCCCTCGGTGGCGAGCTCGTCGCCCGGGTTGAGCACCCGGCAGCGGCGCAGCGACACGCAGCCGCAGCCGATGCAGCCGGTCAACTCGCCCTCCAGGCGCTCCAGTTCCGTCCGGCGGGCGCGCAGCTGCTCGGCCCAGCGCCGGGAGATCCGCTCCCAGTCGTGCTTGCCGGGCATCCGGTCCTCGGGCAGTCCGGTGAAGACCTCGGCGACCTCGGCGAGCGGGATGCCGAGCCGCTTGGCGACCAGGATGAGCGAGATCCGGCGCAGCACGTGCCGCCGGTAGCGGCGCTGGTTGCCGGCCGAGCGCTCGGAGGAGATCAGCCCCTGGTCCTCGTAGAAGCGCACCGCGGAGGTGGCGATGCCCGCCCGCCGGGCCACCTCCCCGACGCTCAGCAGGTCGACCGGTGCCGTGCCGCCGCCGCTCATGGCCGCTCCTTGACTTCAAGTTCTGTTGAAGTCCTAGCGTACCGGACGTGACCGAATCTTCCGCCGCTCAGGCCTCCACTGCCCTTGCCGACCAGCCGAGTTACGCTCCGCAACCACCGCCGGACGGTACCGGCGGGGGCTGGGGCGAACTGTTCTCCCGCCGATTCGCGGCCGCCGCGTCGATCCTCGCCGGGGGCGTCGCGCTGTACGCGATGAACCTGTACTTCACGGCGGCGCTGATGCCCTCGATCGTGGCCGACATCGGCGGCGAGCGGTACTACGCCTGGGTGGCCACCGGCTTCCTGATGGCCGCCGTGATCGCCTCGATGCTGGTCAGCCGGCTGCTCGCCCGGCTGGGCGCCGCCCGCGCCTACGTGCTCGGCTTCCTGGTGTTCGGCGCGGGCGCGGTGCTCAACGCGGCCAGCCCGTCGATGGTCGCGCTGATCCTCGGCCGGGTGGTGCAGGGCCTCGGCGGCGGGCTGGTGGCCGGGCTCGGCTACGCGGTGATCCGCAGCGCGCTGCCGGAGCGGCTGTGGACCCGCGCGGCCGGGCTGGTCTCCGCGATGTGGGGCGTCGGCACCCTGGTCGGGCCCTCGCTGGGCGGGCTCTTCGCCCAGTTCGGCGCCTGGCGCGGGGCGTACGTCCTGCTGCTGATCGCCGCGCTGGTGCTGGCGGTGCTGGCCCGCCGGGTGCTGCCCGGCCCGGCGTCCGGCCCCGGGACGGGCGCGGGCCCGGTGCCGCTGCCCTCGCTGCTGCTGCTCACCCTGGCGGCGGCCGTCTTCAGCGTCAGCTCGACCGTCCCGGTCGGCTGGGCGACGGTGGCCTGCCTGGTGGGCGGGGCGGTGCTGCTGGCGGGCTTCGTGGCGGTCGAACGCCGCAGCAGCGCGACCGTGCTGCCGCACCGGACGTACCGGGCCGGGAACGGTCTGAAGTGGCTGTACCTGACCGTGGCGGTGCTGTGCGCGGGCGTGGTGGCGGAGAACTTCATCCCGCTGTTCGGGCAGGGGCTGGGCGGGCTGGGCCCGCTGGTGGCCGGTTTCCTCGGCGCCGCGACCTCGGCGGGCTGGACGGCCGCGCAGCTGTTCAGCGTGGGGATCGAGTCCGCCCGCGGCCGGGCCCGGGCGATCCGGACCGCGCCGGTGGTGCTGGTGGCGGGCCTGCTGGTGTACGCGCTGACCCAGACCGGGCACGCCTCCGGGCTGCGGGTGGTGGTGTGGGCGGTGGCGCTGTTCGCCGCCGGTACCGGGATCGGGCTGGCCTTCCCGCACCTGAGCGTGGCCGCGATGCGCAGCAGCACGGACCCGGTCGAGGGCGGCAAGGCGGCCGCGGCGATCAACACCACCCAGCTGATCGCCTTCTCGGTGACCTCGGCGCTGGCCGGGACGCTGGTCACCCTGGGCGGGGACGACCTGCTGGCCTCGGCCCGGTACATGACCTTCGGGATCGCCGCGATCACCGTGACCGGGGTGGCCACGGCCGCGCTCACCGCCCGCCGCCTCGGGCGGTGAGGCGGGTACGGACCGGCCCCGGATCCCTTTTCGTCGGGGGGATCCGGGGCCTTCGCCGTCCGTCGGGCCTTCGCCGTCCGGTGCGCCGGCGCCGTCCGTTGCGCCGGACCGGCGGCGCTCCGGGGATCACCCCAAAGAGGCCCGCAGGAAGGCGAGTTCGACCGTGGCCAGCTGCTCGCTGGTCCCGCCCGGGGTCATGTGGGTGACGCCCGGCAGCGGCAGCACGCTGTGCGGCCGGCCGGCCCGGGTGAGCGCCTGGGAGAGCAGCAGGGTGTGCGAGGAGTGGACGTTGTCGTCGGCCAGCCCGTGGATCAGCAGCAGCGGCCTGGTCAGGCCCGGTGCGTCGGTGAGCAGGCAGTCGTCGGCGTAGCCCTCCGGGTTGTCCTGCGGCAGCCCGAGGTAGCGCTCGGTGTACGCGGTGTCGTACGTCCGGAAATCGGTGGGCGGGGCGCCCGCGCAGGCGGCGTGGAAGACGTCCGGGCGGCGCAGCACGGCGAGTGCGGCGAGGTACCCGCCGTACGACCAGCCGCGCACGCCGACCCGGCGCAGGTCGAGGTCGGGGTGGTCGGCGGCGAGCGCGTGCAGGGCGTCGACCTGGTCGTCCAGGCCGACCTGGGAGAACCGCCGGAAGACCGCCCGGGTGAAGGCGGGGGAGACGAAGGGGGTGCCGCGGTTGTCGGTGGTGACCACGGCGAAGCCCTGGTCGGCCCACCACTGGCGGAGCTGCCAGCGGCGCGGTTCGGCGGACACGGCCTGGAAGCCGGGCCCGCCGTAGACGTCCAGCAGGACGGGCAGTCGCCGGCCGGGGGTGTGCCCGCGCGGGTAGACCACGGCGGTGGGCAGGGCGCGGTCGGTGACCCGGGCGAGCCGGGGGCGGACGACGTACGGCAGGGCGGCGCTGAGGTCGGTGAGCCGGAGCGTGCGGTCGGGCCGTTCGACGACCCGGCGGACGCCCTCGGCTGCGGCGGAGGTGAGCAGCAGGGTGTCGGCGGCGGCGAGCGCGGAGTGCACGCCCGGTCCGGTGCTGAGCAGTTCAGGGGCGCCGCCGTCCGGGTCGATCAGGTGGACGTACTGGTCGGCCGGGTCCCCCCGGCCGGTCTCGCAGAGCAGCCGGCCGCGGTGGCGGCCGACCACCCGGCGGATCTGCAGTCCGGTGGTGTCCAGCGGTGCGCCGTCCACGGCGAGGCCGCGCGCCTGCGGGGTGTCGTGGGGGGTGAGCAGCCGGCCGTCGGACAGTCGGGCCGGGGTGCCGGGCAGCTCGTCCACCCAGAACTCGTCGGTGGTGCGCGAGAGTTCACTGGTCTCGCCGCTGGCCGGGTCGGCGCTGAGCAGCAGGACGCGCTGCTGGAGTCGGTCGGCGACGGTGAGCAGCACCTCGTGGTCGGAGGCCCAGGAGGCGGCGCACAGGTACGGGAACCCGGCGGCGTCCCAGTGCAGTCGGACCCGGCTGCCGTCCAGGCCGAGCACCCAGAGCTGGACGTCGGCGTTGGGGCCGCCGGCCTGCGGGTAGGCGAAGTCCTCGGCGGGCTCGCCGGGGCGGGCCGGGTCGGCGAAGTACCGCCGGGGGAGGGCGGATTCGTCGACCCGGGCGGCCAGCAGCGCACCGCCGTCGGGGCGCCACCAGTGGCCCCGGGAGCGGCCGAGCTCCTCGGCGGCGGCGAACTCGGCGACGCCCCAGCGGGCGCCGTCGGCGGGGGAGAGCGGGGTCGGGTCCGGGGTGACGTACAGGGCGTCGTCGGCGACGTAGCCGACGCGTCGGCCAGTGGCGTCCGGCCGGGGGTCGAACGCCGGTCCCGCGACCGGGAGTTCGTCGGTGGTGCCGGTGGCGGTGTCGGTCCGGAAGAGCCGGCCGTCGAGGGTGAAGACGGCGACCGCCAGGTCGGGGGTGGCCGCGTAGTCGCCGATTCCGGCCGCGACCAGCCGGGTGCGTTCGCGCAACCGCCGTTCGACGGTGGGGAGTTGTTCGCGGGCGCCGGTGCGGCCGGGCAGCAGCGCGACCGGGTCGGCGACCGGGCGCTCCGCGCCGGTGACGGTGTCCAGCAGGTGGAGGCGCTCGACCGGGTCCTCCGGACCGGTCGAGCGGAGCAGCAGCAGCCGGGTACCGTCCTCGGCGAGGGTGTACGCGCGCGGGGCGCCGTAGCCGAACCGGCCGGTGCGGGCGCTGAGGGCGAGGAGGGCGTCGGTGATGGTCACGGCCCGATGGTGGTCGTGCGGTGCGTGCCCCGACCAGTAGTCTGCCATGTGAAATGTCACACATCACGAAAGTGCGTCACGACCAGGGGAGGAACCTGATGAACCACACGCCCGGGGACCTGTGGACCGCCGAGCCGCCGGCCCCGCTCACCGCCGCGGACGGCCTGTTCGACGTCTCGCCGGACGCCGCCCACCTGAACCACGGCTCGTTCGGCGCCGTGCCCCACCCGGTCCGCCGGGCGCAGGAGCGGCTGCGGGCCGAGCACGAACTCGACCCGGACGGCTTCTTCGCCGACCTGCCCGCCCGGGTCGGCGCGGCCCGGGCCCGGATCGCCGCCGACCTGGCCGTCGACCCCGACCGGCTCGCCCTGGTCGCCAACGTCACCGAGGCGGTCGCGATCGCCCTGGACAGCATCGTGTTCTCCCCCGGCGACCGGATCCTGGTCACCGACCACGGCTACGGCGTGGTCAACCGCGCCGCCAGACGGCGCGCCGACGAGACCGGGGCCGAGGTGGTCACGGTCGAGCTCCCGCTGGACGCCCCGGACGAGCAGGCCGTCCGGGAGGCGGTGCTCGCCGCCGTCGACGACCGCACCACCGTCGCCGTCCTGGACCAGATCACCTCGCCCACCGCCCGCCTGGTGGCCGGCCCGGCGCTCCTCGCCGACCTGCGCGAACGCGGGGTGACCACGGTCGTGGACGGTGCCCACGCGCCCGGCATGCTGCCCGATCCGGTCGACCCGAACGCCGACTTCTGGTTCGGCAACCTGCACAAGTGGGCCTTCGCCCCGCGCGGCACCGGGCTGCTCGCCGTCCGCCCGGAGTGGGCGAGGCGGGTCCGGCCGCTCGCCTTCTCCTGGGAGCACGACCGGGGCTTCCCGTGGAACGTCGAGTGGCGCGGCACCTGCGACTACACCGGCTGGCTGGCCGCCCCGGCCGGCTTCGAGCTGCTGCGCGGGCTCGGTTGGGCGGCGGTGGCCGGGCACAACGCCGCGCTCGCGGCCTACGGGCAGCGGGTGCTGGTCGAGCGGGCCGGCCTGCGGGCGCTGCCCGCCACGCCCGGGGTGTCGATGCGCACCGTCCGGTTGCCGGTCGGCTGGGTCGAGGCGGAGGAGGACGTCCGGCCGCTGACCGGCGAGGTGTGGCGCCGGCTGGGCACCCGGGTCGCCGTCCGGCCGTGGGAGGGCGGCGGACTGCTGCGGGTCAGCGCCCAGCTGTACAACCGGGCGGGGGAGTACGAGCGGCTCGCGGACGGGTTGGCGGAGCTGCTCAAGGAGTGAGCCGGCGGGGCGTGACCGGAGCGTGCTGCTCGCCCGCCGCCCGCAGTTCGGCGAGCAGCACGCTCCGGTCCGCGAGCAGCCCGGTGAGGATCCGCCGGGCCGCCCGCAGCAGGTCGGCGACGTCGGCGCCGGCCAGCGCGTACACCACCGTGCTGCCCTCCCGGGTGGCGGTGACGATGCCCGACCGCCGCAGGACCGCGAGCTGCTGCGACAGGCTGGAGGGCTCGACCTCCAGCTCGGCGAGCAGCCCGCGGACGGGCGTCGGGCCGTCCTGGAGCAGTTCCAGCACCCGGATCCGGACGGGATGGCCGAGCATCCGGAAGAACTCGGCCTTGACCTGGTAGAGCTCCCCCAGCCGTCGGCCGGGAGGTACTCCCATCGTCACGAGGCCCCCCTTCCCTGGTGTCGGTGGGCTCAGATCTCCAGCGCGAGTTCGATCCGCTTGAGCTGGTGGCGGGCCATCGCCAGGTTGGAGCGGTTGCGGTGGAGCGCGAGGAACAGGAACAGGCCGCGGCCGCTGGGCGTCGTGATCGGGCGGACCATGTGGTACTGGTGGGTCAGCGTGATCAGGATGTCCTCGATCTCGTTGTCGTGCAGGTTGAGCATCTCCATCGCCCGCATCTTGGCGCGCACCACGTCGGTGTTCCCGGCCGCGGCGACGTCCATGTTGAGCTCGTTGGTGTCGCCGAGGGTGCCGAGGGCCATGCCGCTGCTGTAGTCGACCAGGGCGACGCCGATCGCGCCGTCGATGCCGAGGGCGTCCTTGAGGGACGTCTCCAGGTTCGCCATCGTCGCTGTCCTCCCGTGAGTTGGTGGCTGTGGCACCCGAAGGTAGGGAGCCGGGGCCGTGCTCCACCGGGAATGACCGGAGACGTTCGAAGTCGGCCGAACTCCGATCACTTGAAGACATTTGCAACTATGGATCTGAGAGAGGAGTGATCTCCCGATGCTCCTCGGGTGATCCCCGGGCGCTCCTCCGGTGATCCCCCGGCGCTCCCCCGGCACGGAAAAACGGTGCTATCGATGTCACTCCTCCCGGGTAACCTCTCGCTGAGATGCGAGATCACACCAACCACACCCGGACGGCGATGAACACCCCCGATCCAGAGCCCCAGGACGTCCAGGAGCTCAGCCCCGCCGAGGCGTACGCGGCCAGCCGTCGCCGGGCCCAGGAACAGGCCACCGCCCTGCACGGCTTCCAGCAGCTGTACGACTTCCCGCTGGACGACTTCCAGCTGGAGGCCTGCCGGACGCTGGAGGCCGGATCCGGCGTCCTGGTCGCCGCCCCCACCGGCTCCGGGAAGACCATCGTCGGCGAGTTCGCCGTGCACCTGGCCCTCGCGGCCGGGCGCAAGTGCTTCTACACCACGCCGATCAAGGCGCTGTCCAACCAGAAGTACGGGGACCTGGTCAAGCGCTACGGCGCCGCCAAGGTCGGCCTGCTCACCGGTGACAACACCGTCAACGGCGACGCCCCCGTGGTGGTGATGACCACCGAGGTGCTGCGCAACATGCTCTACGCGGGCTCCAGCACCCTCGACGGCCTGGGCTACGTCGTGATGGACGAGGTGCACTACCTCGCCGACCGCTTCCGCGGCGCCGTCTGGGAGGAGGTCATCATCCATCTCCCCGAGTCGGTCACCCTCGTCTCGCTCTCCGCGACCGTCTCCAACGCCGAGGAGTTCGGCGACTGGCTGGACACCGTCCGCGGCGGCACCAGGGTGATCGTCTCCGAGACCCGCCCGGTGCCGCTGTGGCAGCACGTGATGGCCGGCAACCGGATGTACGACCTGTTCGCGGACCCGGACCGGGACGGCCGCCCCAAGCACGGCCTCAAGAACCCGGGCAAGGCCGTCAACCCCGAGCTGGTCCGGCTGGCCCGCTCCGAGCTCGACCGCAACCCGCGCGACCGCTTCGGCCGCGGCCGGGGCCGCTCGATGCCCAACGGCCGTCCCGGCCGGGTCTGGACCCCGGGCCGGGTCGACGTCATCGACCGGCTCGACGCCGAGGGCCTGCTGCCCGCGATCACCTTCATCTTCAGCCGGGCCGGCTGCGAGGCCGCCGTGCAGCAGTGCCTCAGCTCGGGCCTGCGGCTCAACAAGGACGCCGACCGCGCCCGGGTCCGCGCCATCGTCGAGGAGCGCTGCGCCGACATCCCCGACGAGGACCTGCACGTCCTCGGCTACTTCGAGTGGCTGGACGGGCTGGAGCGCGGCATCGCCGCCCACCACGCCGGGATGCTGCCCCGGTTCAAGGAGGTCGTCGAGGAGCTCTTCGTGAAGGGCCTGGTCAAGGCCGTCTTCGCGACCGAGACCCTGGCGCTCGGCATCAACATGCCCGCCCGCTCGGTGGTCATGGAGAAGCTGGTCAAGTGGAACGGCGAGACCCACGCCGACATCACCCCCGGCGAGTACACCCAGCTCACCGGCCGGGCCGGGCGGCGCGGCATCGACGTCGAGGGCCACGCCGTGGTGCTCTGGCAGCGCGGCCTCGACCCGGAGGCGCTGGCCGGCCTGGCGGGCGCCCGCACGTACCCGCTGAAGTCCTCGTTCCGGCCCTCGTACAACATGGCCGTCAACCTGGTCTCCCAGTTCGGCCGGCACCGTTCGCGCGAACTGCTGGAGACCTCCTTCGCCCAGTTCCAGGCGGACCGCTCGGTGGTCGGCATCGCCCGCCAGGTGCAGCGCAACGAGGAGGGGCTGGAGGGCTACCGCGAGTCGATGACCTGCCACCTCGGCGACTTCGACGCGTACATGGAGCTGCGCCGCCGGCTCAAGGACCGCGAGAACGAGCTCGCCCGCGAGGGCACCAGCCAGCGCCGGGCCGCCGCCGTCGAGTCGATCGAGCAGCTCAAGCCGGGCGACGTCATCCACGTCCCCACCGGCAAGTTCGCCGGGCTCGCGCTGGTCCTCGACCCGGGCCTGCCGCCGGTCAACCGCTCCGGTCGGGGCGGCCCGCGCCACCCCGACTTCCAGGACGGCCCGCGCCCGGTGGTGCTGACCGCCGAGCGGCAGGTCAAGCGGCTCGCGATGATCGACTTCCCGCACCCGGTCGAGGCGATCGAGCGGGTCCGCATCCCCAAGTCCTTCAACCCGCGCAGCCCCCAGTCCCGGCGCGACCTCGCCTCCGCGCTGCGCACCAAGGCCGGCCACCTCGAACCCGAGCGGTTCCGGCGCGGCCGCGCGGCCGCCGCCGACGACCCGGAGATCACCCGGCTGCGCACCGAACTGCGCCAGCACCCCTGCCACGGCTGCTCCGACCGCGAGGACCACGCCCGCTGGGCCGAGCGCTACCACCGGCTGCACCGCGACACCGAGCTGCTGGAACGCCGGATGCGCTCCCGCACCCACACCATCGCCCGCACCTTCGACCGGGTCTGCGCGCTGCTCACCGACCTCGGCTACCTCAGCGGGGACACCGTCACCGACGACGGCAAGCGGCTCGGCCGGCTCTACGGCGAACTCGACCTGCTCGCCTCCGAGTGCATCCGCGAGGGCGTCTGGAGCGGCCTCGCCGCCGCCGAACTCGCCGCCTGCGCCTCGGCGTTGGTCTACGAGTCGCGCCAGGCCGACGACGCCGGCGCCCCGCGGGTGCCGGAGGGCGCGACCAAGGAGGCGCTCGGCCAGATGGTCCGGATCTGGGGTCACCTGGACGCCCTGGAGGAGCAGCACCGGATCAACACCGCCGAGGGCGTCGGCCAGCGCGAACCCGACCTCGGCTTCGCCTGGGTCGCCTACCGCTGGGCCCTCGGCCACAACCTCGACCAGGTCCTGCGCGACGCCGAGATGCCGGCCGGCGACTTCGTCCGCTGGACGAAGCAACTGATCGACGTCCTCGGCCAGATCCAGGACGCGGCCGGCGAGGACGCCGAACTCCGCAGGACGGCCCGCAAGGCCGTCGACGGCCTCCGCCGCGGCATCATCGCCTACTCCTCGGTCGGCTAGTGCGACCACCGGCGAGGGCCTCCAGGAGGCGGTCGAGGGAGGTGCCGAGGCCCCAGCGGGTGGAGAGGTGTTCGAGGGTCATCGGGTCGAGCGGCTCGTGGGGGAGGGCCGGGTCGAAGGCGGGGAGGGGGGCGTCCTCGGCGACCCGGACGACCTTGGGGGCGACGTCGAGGTAGCCGGCGCCCTCGACGATGTTGCGGCGGCGGGCCGGGGTGAGCCTGGAGCCGACGTCCAGGGCGGCGGCGCGGATGGCGGCCAGGTCGCCGTACTCGTTGATGAGCTGGGCGGCGGTCTTCTCGCCGATGCCCTTGACGCCGGGCAGGCCGTCGGACGGGTCGCCGCGCAGGGCGGCCATGTCGGCGTACTGGGCGCCGCGCACGCCGTACTTCTCCAGCAGCAGCGCGTCGTCGGTGACCTGGAGGTTGCCCATGCCCTTGACCGGGTAGAGGACGGTGATCCGCCGTGCGTCGTCGACGAGTTGGAAGAGGTCGCGGTCGCCGGTGACGATCTGCACCGGGCCCTTCGCGCGGGCGGTGAGGGTGCCGATGACGTCGTCGGCCTCGTAGCCGGGGGAGCCGATCCGGGCGATGCCGAGGGCGTCCAGCACCTGCTCGATCACCGGGACCTGCGGGGCGAGGGTGTCGGGCACCTCCTCCTCACCGGCCGCGGCGGCCTCCGGCTGCTCGGCGACCCGGTGGGTCTTGTACGAGGGGATGAGGTCCACCCGCCACTGGGGGCGCCAGTCGGCGTCCATGCAGGCGACGAGTTCGTCGGGCCGGTGGTCGTGGACCAGCCGGGCGATGAAGTCCAGCAGGCCGCGGACGGCGTTGACCGGCTCTCCCTGCGGCGAGCGCAGGGAGTCCGGTACGCCGAAGTAGGCCCGGAAGTACAGGCTGGCGGAGTCGAGGAGCATCAGTCGCGGTGCGGTCACGCGTCAGATCATGCCGCACCGCGACGACAAGCAGCGGTTTCAGTGCTCGTGCGGGCCGGCGCGGTGCACCGGGCCGTGGGCGTCGGCGCAGTGCTCGGGGGCCGGCTCGCCCGGGCCGGCGATCTGCAGCAGGGCCCCGGCCGCGTCCTCGCCGACGTGGTCGACCTGGAGGGTGCTGTGGGTGATGCCGTACTCCTTGGCCAGCCGGCGCTGGAGTTCGCGCCGGACGGCGTGGCAGTCGCCGCCGGGGGTGACCAGGATGTGCGCGGACAGGGCCGGCTGGTTGGAGGTGATCTCCCAGATGTGCAGGTCGTGGATCTCCTCGACCAGCGGCTCGGTGACCAGCCGGTCGGCGACCGCGTCCGGGTCGATCCCGGCCGGGGCGGCCTCCAGGAAGATCCGGCCGGAGTCCCGGACCAGGCCGATGCCCGCCTTGAGCATCAGCACGACGACGATCAGCGAGGCGATCGCGTCGGCCCGGGCGAAGCCGGTGGTCAGCATGACCGCACCGGCGACGGCGGTGGCGATGAAGGCGTACAGGTCGGTGAGGACGTGCTGGAAGGCGCCCTCGACGTTCAGCGAGCTGCGGTTGGCCTTCGACATGCACCAGGCGGCGGCCAGGTTGACCACGATCCCGATCAGCGCGGTGACCAGTACCAGCGAGCCGGTGACCTCGGGCGGCGAGATCAGCCGGCTGATGCCCTCGTAGCCGAGCCAGGCCGACAGCACCAGCAGGGTCACGCCGTTGGCCTGCGCGGAGAGGATCTCGGCGCGCTTGAGCCCGTAGGTGTAGCCGCCGCGGGCCGGGCGGGCGGAGAGCCGCATGGCGATCAGGGCGAGCACGATCGAGGCGGCGTCGGTGAGCATGTGCGCCGCGTCGGAGATCAGGGCCAGGGACTGGGCGGCGAAGCCGACGACGACCTCGCCCGCCATGAAGACGACGATCAGGGCGAGGGCACTGACCAGCCAGCGGCGGTCGGCGTCGGCGGCGACACCGTGCGAGTGGCCACCGTGTCCGTGTCCGTGGCTGTGGCCCCGATGACCGTGCTCGTGGCCGTGCGAATCCTGGTGGTCATGCGCATGATCATCGTGGGAATGCTCGTGCCCGGCCATCGAAGTCCTCTCTGGACGCACGGGGTGGAAGGAGACAGGGGGCGATCGCCCCGCACTCGAAGTGAACCGCAGAATCGACAAAGATCCAAAGGCTGTACTGGTGACCGTTGTCGTTGCCGATCAGGGGCTCCGCCGGACGGCCCGGTCGCATGCCGCCGGCACGGGCCCCGGGCGCCCCGGAGGCGGCCGTCACCCGCCCGGGTGCACCCGGTCCGCGCCGTCACGCGCCGGTCGACGGCGATCGCGGTCCGCCGGGACGGCCACCGGGGAATCCGCCCGTCGGGATCCCGAAGGGCTGCTGCCGAGCGCGACATGACAGACCGTCAGGTCGATGGCGGTCGATTCCGTCCCCCGCCGCGGCTCAGGCCAGCGCCACCGAGTCCAGGGTGGCCGCCGTGGCGGCGCGGACGAGGGCCCGCATGACGCGGAGGTCGTCGCCCTGCTCGGGGTGCCACTGGACGCCGACGGTGAAGCCGGCGCCCTCGACGGCCTCGATCGTCCCGTCGGGGGCGAGGGCGCTGACCCGCAGGCCGGCGCCGAGGCGGTCGACGGCCTGGTGGTGGAAGGTGGGGACCTCCAGCTCGCTCTCCGGGAGCAGGCCGCCGACCAGCGTCCCCGGCACCGGCCGGACGAGGTGGGCGCCGTAGTGGCCGGGGGTGCCCGCGTGGACGTCGACGTCCAGCACGTCCGGGAGGTGCTGGACCAAGGTTCCGCCGCAGACCACGTTCAGCACCTGCATCCCCCGGCAGATCCCGAGCACCGGCATCCCCGCCGCCAGGGCACCGCGCAGCAGGGCGACCTCCCAGACGTCCCGCTCCGGCGAGTCGACGTCCGTCAGCGGGTGGGCCGGCTCCCCGTAGTAGGCCGGGTCGATGTCCGGGCCGCCGGCGATGACGAGGGCGTCGAGCCGGGCGAGCACCTCGGGGGCGCGCTCCGGGGCGTCGGGCGGCAGCAGGACGGCGATGCCGCCGGAGTCCTGCACGTAGGCGGTGTACCGCTCGGGCACCAGGGCGACGCGACGGCCCCGCCAGTCGCTCCAACTCGCGTCCACCAGGTAGGTGCTGACGCCGATGAAAGGCCTGCGATCCATGGCGGGCATTCTCCATCCCGTACCGTCCGGTACCTCGCAGAACACGCGCATCGGCGCGCCACACCCGTCCGCCCTCTTCCGCGCCGCGAGCCGCAGGCCGTACGGTTCGCTGTGAACGTGAACCTGTGACCGCTTGATCTCGAAGAGTGATCGAGGAGGAGGGTTTCGGCATGTCCGAGAACGCCCCCGCGGGCCCGCGGCCCCGGCCGCCACTGACCCTGGACGAGCTCCGCACCCTGGTGGACGCGGGCGAGGTGCACACCGTCGCGCTCGCCTTCACCGACATGCAGGGCAGACTGCAGGGCAAGCGGTTCGCCGCCCGCTTCTTCCTCGACGAGGTGGCGGAGAACGGCGCCGAGGCCTGTGACTACCTGCTGGCCGTGGACGTCGACCTGAACACCGTGGACGGCTACGCCTTCTCCTCCTGGGCCACCGGCTACGGCGACTTCGCGATGCGCCCCGACCTCGGGACGCTGCGCCTGACCCCCTGGCAGCCCGGCACCGCGCAGGTCACCGCCGACCTGGCCCGGCACGGCGGCCGCCCGGTGGACGCCGCCCCGCGCCAACTGCTGCGCCGCCAGATCGCCCGGCTCGCCGAGTACGGGCTGGCCGCGGACATCGGCACCGAGCTGGAGTTCCTGGTCTTCCGCGACACCTATGAGCAGGCCTGGCTGGGGGGTTACCGCGGCCTGACCCCGGCGAACCTCTACAACGTCGACTACTCGATGCTGGGCACCGCCCGGGTCGAGCCGCTGCTGTCCAGGATCCGCAACGAGATGGCCGGCGCCGGGCTGACCGTCGAGTCCGCCAAGGGCGAGTGCAACCTCGGGCAGCACGAGATCGCGTTCCGCTACGCCGACGCCCTCACCACCTGCGACCAGCACAGCGTCTACAAGACCGGCGCCAAGGAGATCGCCGCCCAACAGGGCTGCGCGCTCACCTTCATGGCCAAGTACGACGAGCGCGAGGGCAACAGCTGCCACATCCACCTGTCGCTGCGCGACGCCGTCGGCGCCCCCGCCTTCGCCGACCGGGACGGCCGGATGACCGACACGATGCGGCACTTCCTGGCCGGACAGCTGGTCGCGCTGCGCGAGTTCAGCGTGCTGTACGCGCCGAACATCAACTCCTACAAGCGCTACCGCCCGGGCTCCTTCGCCCCGACGGCCGTCGCCTGGGGCCGGGACAACCGCACCTGCGCCTACCGGGTGGTCGGCCACGGCCCGGGTCTGCGGATGGAGAACCGGGTGCCGGGCGGTGACGTCAACCCGTACCTCGCGGTGGCCGGGATGATCGCGGCCGGACTGTACGGCCTCCAGCACAAACTGGACCTCCCGACGCCCTGCCTGGGCAACGCCTACGCGGCCGAGGAGTACGCCCGGGTGCCCGGATCGCTGCGCGAGGCGGCCGAGTTGTGGGCGGAGAGCGAGCTGGCCCGGACGGCCTTCGGGGACGACGTGGTCGAGCACTACCTGAACATGGCCCGGGTCGAGCAGGCCGCCTACGACGGGACGGTCACCGACTGGGAGCGCTACCGGTCCTTCGAGCGGATGTGAGAGATGAGCGATCCGACCAGCAGCGAGGTGCGCAACCCCGCCACCGGCGAACTGCTCGCCACCGTCCCGGACGCCACGGCCGGGCAGGTGGACGCGGCCGTCCGGCGCGCCCTGAAGGCCCAGCCGGGCTGGGCGGCCCTGCCGCCCGGTGACCGGGCCCGGCTGCTGCGCCGCTTCGCCGACCAGATCGAGGTGCACGTACCGGAGTTGGCCGCCCTGGAGGTGCGCGAGGCCGGGCACACCCCGGGCAACGCCCGCTGGGAGGCCGGCAACGTCCGGGACCTGCTGGAGTACGCGGCCGGCGGAGTGGAGCGGCTGACCGGCCGTCAGATCCCGGTCTCCGGAGGTCTGGACGTCACCTTCCACGAACCGGTCGGCGTGGTCGGGGTGATCGCCCCCT
Organism: Kitasatospora sp. NPDC089797; assembly: GCF_040684795.1. Classification (NCBI taxonomy): domain Bacteria; kingdom Bacillati; phylum Actinomycetota; class Actinomycetes; order Kitasatosporales; family Streptomycetaceae; genus Kitasatospora; species Kitasatospora sp. NPDC089797. Next base: position 101,702 of record NZ_JBFBGS010000002.1, read on the forward strand.
GGAACTTCCCGATGCCGATCGCCGCCTGGGGCTTCGCCCCCGCCCTCGCGGCCGGCAACGCGGTGCTGCTCAAGCCCGCCGAGGCGACCCCGCTGACCGCGCTGCGGCTGGCCGAGCTCGGGCTCGCGGCCGGGCTGCCGGAAGGGCTGTTCCAGGTCGTCCCGGGCGCCGGCGGCACCACCGGGCGGGCCCTGGTCGACCACCCGGCGGTGCGCAAGATCGTCTTCACCGGCTCGACCGTGGTCGGCAAGGAGGTCGCCGCCCGCTGCGCCGCCCGGGCCAAGCGGGTCACCCTGGAACTCGGCGGCAAGAGCCCCAGCATCGTCTTCGCCGACGCCGACCTGGCCCGCGCCGCCGACCCGATGTCCTTCGCCGACAACAGCGGCCAGGACTGCTGCGCCCGCAGCCGGATCCTGGTCCAGCGCGAGGCCTACGACGACTTCCTGGCCCTGCTGCTGCCTGCCGTCGAGGCGCTGCGCACCGGCGACCCGAGCGCCCCGGACACCCAGCTCGGCCCGCTGATCTCGGCCGCCCAGGTCCGCCGGGTCGCGTCCTACGTCACCCCGGACCTCCCGGTGCTGGCCCGCGGCGCGGTGCCGGACGGGCCCGGCTACTGGTACCCGCCGACGGTGCTGGCGCCCGCCGACCCGGACGTCCCGGCGGTCGCCGAGGAGATCTTCGGTCCGGTCGCCGCCGTGCTGCCGTTCACCGACGAGGCGGACGCACTGCGCCTGGCCAACGCCACCCGCTACGGCCTCTCCGGCTCGATCTGGACCAGGGACGTCGGCCGGGCGCTACGGCTGGCCCGCGGCGTGCGGGCGGGCAACCTGTCCGTCAACTCGCACGCCTCGGTGCGCTACTGGACGCCCTTCGGCGGCTTCGGCGAGTCCGGGGTGGGCCGCGAGCTGGGCCCGGACGCCCTGCGCCACTTCACCGAGACCAAGAACGTCTTCATCCACAGCGAGGAGTGACCGCCGATGACCGAGCAGGACGAGAGGGTCTGCCGCCGCCTGGTCGGCCGCACCGCCGTGGTCACCGGCGCGGGCAGCGGGATCGGCCTGGCGGCCGCCCGCCGGCTCGCCTCCGAGGGCGCCAAGGTGGTCTGCGCCGACCTGGACGAGGAGAGCGGCCGGGCGGCCGCCAAGGCGGTCGGCGGCCTGTTCGTGCACACCGACGTCACCGACCCGTACATGGTCGAGGCGCTGTTCGACGAGGCGTACGAGACCTGCGGCAGCGTGGACGTCGCGTTCAACAACGCCGGCATCTCGCCGCCGGAGGACGACTCGATCCTGACCACCGGCCTGGACGCCTGGCGCAGGGTCCAGGAGGTCAACCTGACCTCGGTCTACCTGTGCTGCAAGGCCGCGCTGCCGTACATGCGCCGGCACGGGCGCGGCTCGATCATCAACACCGCCAGCTTCGTGGCCCGGATGGGCGCGGCCACCTCGCAGATCTCGTACACCGCCTCCAAGGGCGGGGTGCTGGCGATGTCCCGCGAGCTGGGCGTGCAGTTCGCCCGGGAGGGGATCCGGGTGAACGCGCTGTCGCCCGGGCCGGTGGACACCCCGCTGCTGCGCGAGCTGTTCGCCGCGGACCCGGAGCGGGCGGCCCGCCGGCTGGTGCACATCCCGCTCGGCCGGTTCGCCCGGGCGGAGGAGATCGCCGCCGCGGTGGCCTTCCTGGCCAGCGACGACTCCTCGTTCATCACCGCGAGCGAGTTCCTGGTGGACGGCGGCATCTCCGGGGCGTACGTCACTCCGCTGTAGGCCTCCGGCCCGCCACGGACGGCCTTCTCACCGTAATCTCATCGAAAACCACCGGAATCCCCGGCTGCGCTGATTTCGCGTTTATCCGGCTACCTTTAGATTCTTTGCTGTGAGTGAGCAGATCCCCGCCGGGTGGTACCCGGACCCGAAGGACACCACCGGCGACCCGAGAGCACAGCGCTGGTGGGACGGAAAGGGCTGGACGGCCGACACCCGGCCCGCACCCTCGGACGCCCCGCAGCCGGAGCCCCCGGCCGCCGCGGCTCCGGGGCCGGAGACGTCCGAGCAGCCCCGGGTGCTGGAGGGCGAGGTCCTGGAGAGCGGGCCGATGGTCCGCTACCCGGAGCCCCCGCCCTTCGGCGCCGCGTACGGCGTGCCGGGCGGGCCGCTGCCGGGCCGGCCCCGGCGCAAGCCCTCCAAGCTGGTGGTGGCCACCGTCGTCGCCGCCGTGCTCGGCCTGGGCGCCGGTTCGGGGATCACCTACCTGGCGATGGACGGCCACAACGACTCCCGCCCGCTGAGCAGCGCCCGGCAGCAGCCGGTGCCGAACGACGGGGGCAGCGGGCCGTTCGGCTTCCCGGGGTTCGGCGGCGGCAGCGGCGGTAACGGTGGCGGCAACGGCAGCGGCGGCAGTGGGAACGGCGGCGGCACCGGGGGGAACGGCGGCAGCGGCAGCGGGAAGGCGAAGCCCGGGGCCGGCAAGGCGATCGACATGGTCAACGGCCTCACCCTGCCCGCCCCCGCCGGCTGGCAGGGCGGCACCACCGACGCCGGCTACGCCGCTCTGAACATCGGCGCGTACACCTGCCCGGACGGCACCGACCGCTGCACCCTCGGCGGGGTGACCACCGGACGGATCACCGGTGGCGGCACCGACGTCCAGGCGGCGGCGAAGGCGGACATCGACAAGGCCGTCAAGGACGCCTACAACGACGTCAGCGGACACCAGGAGCTCAAGTCCGAGGCGGTGAAGGTCAACGGCCAGGACGGCTACCTGATCCGCTGGAAGGTGGACGCGACCAAGGGCAACAGCGGCTACGTGCAGACGGTGGTCTTCCCGACCACCGACGGCAAGGCGCTGGTCTCGGTGCACTTCGGCTTCGACATCGCCGACAAGGCGCCGGACGTCGCCGTGATGGACACCATCGTGAAGGGCATCGCCGACTTCAAGGGCAAGGTTCCGGGCCTGCCGGGCGGCATCCCCGGCCTGCCGGGCACCGGCTCCGGTGGCGGTTCCGGTTCGTCCGGGTCCTCCGGTGGTTCCGGTTCGACCGGTGGCTCGGCCGGCTCCGACGGCTCGGGGACGGCCAGCACCTGAGCCGTCCCGCTGCTCACTCCGCGACGCAGCCGGCGACGCGCACCGCGACGGCCCGCCCGGGAGGACTCCTCCCGGGCGGGCCGTCGCCGTTGCCTCCGGTCCTGCCGGAGTCGCGGAACCGGACCGGACGGGGGTGGGCCGGCCCGGCCCGCGTCGTCCGGCGTCAGGCGTCGCGTCGAACAGCCTCGATGCGACGGCGCCGGAGCACCATGCCCGCCCAGCCGACGCCGAGCGCGGCCGCCCCGGCGAGCAGCAGCGGACCGGTGGCGGAGGTGCCGGCCACGGCCGCGGAGCTGGTCGGGATCGGCTGGCCGGCCGGGGCGTTCGGGTCCCCGCCGTGCCCGTGGTGGGCGACCGTGGACCTGGGCGCGTCGGCGGCGATCTGGGCGTCGCTGGGCGCGGCCGGGGCGGCGAGCGAGGAGACCACCGGGGCACCGGCGGTGGTGGCGGCGCCGAAGTCGACGTCCGAGCAGCTGTAGAACGCCTCCGGGCTGTCGCTGCGCTGCCAGACCGTGTAGAGCAGCTGGCGGCCGGTGCGCTGCGGGAGGGTGCCCGCGTAGGTGTAGTACCCGTTCACGGCGGTGCGGTCGACCTGCACCTGGGCGACCGGGGCCGGGTCGAGGTCCGACCACTTCAGCGGCTTGGTCGGGTCGTAGCCCGCCTTGGTGATGTAGACGGTCTGGGTGCCGACGTGCGGCGCGGTGGTGCGGAACTGGAAGGTGAAGCTGCCCGCGCGGACCGGGGTGGCCGGCCAGTCGGTGCGCGGCCAGTCCAGCGCCGCGTACTTGTCCCGGTTGGCCGAGCAGAGCTTGCCGTCCGGGATCAGCGCCTGGTGGTTGCCGTTGGCGTTGGCGATGTTGACCTCGTTCCAGTCGTACAGCGGCTGGGTGCCGCTCGCGGCGACGAGGTCCTTGCAGACCTGGGACACCGGGTGCTCGGGGCCCTCGGCGTAGCAGGCGGCGATCCGGCTGACCGGGCCGGTCATGGTGCCGTGGGCGCTGGCGGTGCCGGCGGTGGTCGCGGCCACCGCGAGCACCGCGGCGCCGACCACGCCGACGGACAGGGCGCTTCGCTTGATGGACATGGGGTGGGGACTCCTTGACCGTCGTCCCGGGCGGGTGTGGGGGAGCGGACACGCCTGCCCGTTCGGGGGCCGCCGGCCCGGATCGCCGACCCCCGGCCAGAGCGTAGGATTGGTCTGGACCAGAGCGCAATAGTCCGGTCATTGCCGTCTGTTGACGGATCGTAGGCCGCGAACAGCGCAAAGGCCCGACGGGGCGCCCGGGTTAGGCGTTCCATCGGGCCCGCTTAAGGCTCCGGAAAGATCGGCGGCGTCAGAACCGCGCGTCGGTGGTGCCGGACTGGATCACGATGTCGCTGTTCACCGTTGAGTCGCGGATCACGTTGTGCACCCGCATCGCCCCCTGAGGGGTGAACTCCCGCATGATCTCCCGGAGTTCATCGACCGCCTCCGGGTTCTCCCGGAACAGCGCGCGCAGCCGGTTGCGCAGCGCCGCGGTCTGGTCGGCCAGCACCTCCCGGTCGTCGCCGGCCTCCAGCACCTCGGCCCGGATCACCTCCAGCTCGGCGGTCGCCTCCTCGTCCCGATCGCCCCGCCCGAACATCCTGGCGACCCGCGAACTGGCCTGCCCCCAGGCCGCCTTGGCCATCAGGCCGGCCAGCGCAGTGGCCCCCGACTTCACCATCTCCTGAACGAGCTCGGCGTCCATGCGGCCCCTCCGTTTCGCGAGCACCCACGCGCTCCCGCAGGTGCCTCCGCCGCCCACGGTAGGGCACCGGGCGTCGGCCCGTCAGAGGTACGTCTTCCCCTCACCCCGGTACGTCGGCACGGTCCGCACCACCTGGTCCCCCTCGATCAGGTGCAGTTCGGCGAAGCGCTCGCACAGTTCGCCCGCCTTGGCGTGCCGGAACCAGACCCGGTCGCCGATCAGCAGGTCGTCGGCGGCCGGGCCGATCAGCGGCGTCTGCACCTCGCCCGCGCCCTCCATCGGGTCGTACTGGAGCCCCGGCGGCAGGTAGGGCATCGGCAGGCGGTCCGGCCCGGCCGCGCCGGAGGCCGGGTAGCCGCCGCCGAGCACGGTCACCACCCCGACACCGGGGCGGCGCACCACCGGCTGGCCGAACAGCGCGGCCGGCCGGCCCCGGAACCCGCGGTAGTTGTCGAAGAGCTGCGGCTGGTACAGCCCGGAGCCGGCGGCCACCTCGGTGACGGCGCGCTCGGCCACGGTGGACTCCACGCTCCCGGTGCCGCCGCCGTTGACGAACTCGAGGTCCGCCACCTGCCGCAGCCGCCGCACCGCCGCCGCGCGCCGCTCGGCGAGCTCGGTCCGCGCCCTGGCCTGCATCAGCCGGATCAGCTGCGAGCGCACCGGCCGTCCCGGCACCCGGTCGCCCACGCCGGCGACGTGCCCCTCGTACGCCATCAGGCCGACCACCCGGAACCCCGCCCGGCGCTGGACGAGTTCGGCGAAGGCGCCCAGCTCCTCCGGGGTGTGCAGCGGCGAGCGCCGGGCGCCCACCCGAACCCTGCCGCCGAACAGGTGCAGCGCGGTGTCCAGTTCCAGGCAGACCCGCACCTCGGCGTCGCCGGTGCGGGCCTTGTCGATCAGGTCGAGCTGGGCCGGGTCGTCCACCACCACGCTGACCCGGCCGGCCAGTTCCGGGTCGGCGGTCAGCTCGGCGTAGCCGGTCCGGTCGGTGGAGGGGTAGGCGAGCAGGACGTCGCGCACGCCGGTGCGGGCCAGCCAGAGCGACTCGTCCAGGGTGAAGCTCATCACCCCGAGGAAGCCGTCCATCGCCAACGCCCGCTCCAGCAGCGCCCGGCAGCGCAGCGACTTGCTCGCGACCCGGATCGGCTTGCCGCCCGCCCGGCGGACCAGGTCGGCGGCGTTGGCGTCGAACGCGGCGAGGTCCACGACGGCCACCGGCCCGTCCAGGTGGGCGGTGGCCCGGTCGTACCGGTGCCGGTCCGTGACAGGGGTGCGCGATACGAGGATGACCATGCGCGCAGGCTGCCACAGGTGCGCTACCGGGGGGTAGGGGTGCGTGCAGGGAAATGACGCGCGCGGACCGGGGTGGCATAGGGTCGGCCGGGTGGACCGCAAAGACTTCTCCAACCCGGCGTTCGTCGGCAAGAGCATCCCGAACCCCGGCTTCTCCGACGACGACGGTACGGCGGACCCGGCGCTGACCGCGGCCCTCGCCCGCTGGTCGCAGGACCGCGCGGTCGAGCCCGACGTGCTGGCGGCGCTGGCCCCGACCCGGCTGATGGTCCCGATCGTGGCCGTCCTCGGCGAGGTCGAGGTGGACGAGCACGGGCACAAGCACGACAAGACCAGCGACATGGCCGTCCCGGTGCTGGAGGCCCCGGACGGGCGCCGCGCACTGCCCGCCTTCACGTCGCTCGAGGCGCTGGCCCGCTGGCGCGCCGACGCCCGCCCGGCGCCGACCGCGGCCCCGCAGGCCGCGATGGTCGCCTTCTCCGAGCGCGCGGACACGCTGCTGATCGACCCGGCCGGGCCGGTGACCTTCCTGCTGACCGGCGCCCGGCTGCGGGCCCTGGCGGAGAACCGCCGCTACCTGCCGCCGGTGCGCGACCCGGAGGTGCGGGAGGCGGTCCGGGCGCTGCTGGCGGCCGAACCGCAGGTGGCCGGCGGGCTGCTGGCGCCGTCGGAGGACGCGGACGGGGTGCTCGCGGTGGTCTTCGACCCGGCGCTGGACCGGTCCGGACTCCAGGAGGCCGCCCAGCGGGTCGGCCGGGCGGTGGCGGAGGACCCGGTGCTGCGGGTCCGGCTGGACCGGGGGCTGGACCTCGCGGTGCTGCCGGCCGGCGCCGAGCTGCCGGGGGAGCCGCTGTACCGGCGGTAGCCGGAACGAAGAAGACCACCTACCGGATCCGGTAGGTGGTCCTCATCGATCCCGCTCAGCTGTAAACCGGCCCGGTGAACTTCTCGCCCGGCCCCGTGCCCGGCGCGTCCGGCACCAGCGAGGCCTCGCGGAAGGCCAGCTGGAGCGAGCGCAGCCCGTCCCGCAGCGGGGCGGCGTGGAAGTTGCTGATCTCCGGGGCGCCGGCGGTGACCAGCCCGGCGAGCGCGGTGATCAGCTTGCGGGCCTCGTCGAGGTCCTTGTCCTTCTCGCCGCCCTCGGCCAGGCCGCACTTGACCGCCGCCGCGCTCATCAGGTGCACCGCGACGGTGGTGATCACCTCGACGGCCGGCACCTCGGCGATGTCGCGGGTGAGGTCGTCGAAGCCGATCGCGTCGTCGTCCGCGCCGGGGTTCTGGGTGGGCTCGCTGCTCAAGGGGGGCTCGTTCCGTCGTGCGGTGTGGGTACAGGTGGAGCGTACAAGGGGCCCGGGAGGCGCACGGAGGGCAGTGCGCGGGGGCGGAATAGCGTTCGACAGCGGGACGCTGTAAGCTTCGAGACTGACCGGCCGGGATCCCGCATGGGCGCTCGGCCAGCAAGTGGAGGCTCCACTGCGAGGAGGCCCTAGAGGGCAACCGCGAAAGTCTCCCACCTGAGCGGCCTCACGGTCGACGGGTCCCGGTCCGCGACGGGCGCCACGGCGCCGAGTCGCCCGCAGCGTCCCTCACCGGACGCCGCCCCCGGTTGTGTGGAGCCCCGCTTGTACCGAGCGGGGCTTTTTTCGTGTGGCGGTGCACGCGGTACCGAGAGGTGCCGGGCAGCGCAGCACGAATGAAGCCCCGCCCAGTGGTCGAGTCCACTACGTGCGACCGCCGTCCGACGGCCGCATCGCAGAAGGTGCAACCGAGGAGGCCCCATCAGCACCGAGCCCCGCATCAACGACCGGATTCGCGTCCCGGAGGTGCGACTCGTCGGTCCCAGCGGCGAGCAGGTCGGCATCGTGCCGCTTGCCAAGGCGCTGGAGCTCGCGCAGGAGTACGACCTCGACCTGGTCGAGGTCGCGGCGACCGCCCGGCCGCCGGTGTGCAAGCTCATGGACTACGGCAAGTTCAAGTACGAGTCGGCCATGAAGGCCCGTGAGGCGCGCAAGAACCAGGCGCACACGGTCATCAAGGAGATGAAGCTCCGGCCGAAGATCGACCCGCACGACTATGACACCAAGAAGGGTCACGTCGTCCGGTTCCTCAAGCAGGGCGACAAGGTCAAGATCACGATCATGTTCCGCGGTCGTGAGCAGTCCCGCCCCGAGCTGGGCTTCCGTCTGCTGCAGCGGCTCGCCGACGACGTCCAGGACCTGGGTTTCGTCGAGTCCTCGCCGAAGCAGGACGGCCGAAACATGATCATGGTCCTTGGCCCGCACAAGAAGAAGACCGAGGCCATGGCCGAGGCCCGCGCCCTCGCGGACGCCCGTAAGGCCGAGCGGCTCGGCCGGACCGCAGGGTCCGACGAGGACGCCGCCGACGAGATCGTTGACGACATCGCCGACGACGTCGACGTGACCGAGGTGCAGGACGCCCCGGCCGAGGTCGAGGCCCCCGAGGCCGAGGCTCCGGTCGAGCAGCCGGCCGCCCCCCAGGGCGCCTGAGCCGCGAGGCTCACGGCAGTCCGGGGTCGGCCCCCACGGTGACGGGGCACCCGCCCGGTCACCGCAGATCCATCCAGTTCACGCCCGCCGGTTCAGGCCGCGCGGGCGTGAACGGGACCGACGAGGAGATACGGCGAAATGCCGAAGCAGAAGACGCACAGTGGCGCCAGCAAGCGCTTCAAGATCAGTGGCTCTGGCAAGGTGCTGCGCGAGCGCGCCGGCCGCCGCCACCTCCTGGAGCACAAGCCCTCGACGCTGACCCGCAAGCTGGCCGGGACGGTCGAGCTGGCCCCCGCTGACGCCAAGAAGATCAAGAAGCTTCTCGGCAAGTGATCGCCCTCCCGCCCGGCGCGAGCCGCGTGCGGGGCAGCTGATCCTTCCCGACCCATTCGAATGACGGACCACGTGAAGTAGTCCGTGGTCCAACCCAAGGAGTAATCAAGTGGCACGCGTCAAGCGGGCAGTCAACGCCCACAAGAAGCGCCGGGTCATCCTGGAGCGCGCCAGCGGCTACCGTGGCCAGCGTTCGCGCCTGTACCGCAAGGCCAAGGAGCAGGTCACCCACTCGCTGGTCTACAACTTCAACGACCGCAAGAAGCGCAAGGGCGACTTCCGTCAGCTGTGGATCCAGCGCATCAACGCTGCGGCCCGTGCCAACGGCATCACCTACAACCGCTTCGTGCAGGGCCTGAAGGCCGCCAGCGTCGAGATCGACCGCAAGATGCTGGCCGACCTGGCCGTCAACGACCCGGGTGCGTTCGCCTCCCTGGTCGAGGTCGCCCAGAAGGCGCTGCCGGCCGACGTGAACGCCCCGAAGGCTGCCGCCGACGCCGCCTGATCTTCCGAGATCGGTTGAGCTCCGACCGGACCCGCAGGCTCTCTGCGGGTCCGGTTCTGCATTCACCAGCGCCGCCCGCCACAGAGAACGAGACCATGCCGAGCACCGACACCCCCCTGCTCACCTCCCTGCGCTCGCCGCGCGTCGTCGCCGCCCGCCGGCTCGCCAAGCGGAACCAGCGCACCAAGGAGCGCCGCTTCCTGGTCGAGGGCCCGCAGGCCGTCCGGGAGGCCGTCGGGTTCGGCCGGCTGCCGGGGACGTCCGAGCACGCCGTGGTCGAGGTGTACGTGGGCCTGGAGGCCGCCGAGCGGCACGCGGACATCGTCGAGGCCGCGCTGGCCGAGGGACTGCCGGTGCTGACCGCCACCGACGAGGTGATCGCCGACATCTGCGACACGGTGACCCCGCAGGGCATCGTGGCGCTCTGCCGCTTCATCGACACCCCGTTCGCCGAGGTGCTGGCGGCCAGGCCGAAGCTGGTGGCGGTCCTCGCCCACGTGCGCGACCCCGGCAACGCCGGCACCGTGCTGCGCACCGCCGACGCGGCCGGCGCGGACGCCGTGGTGCTCACCGACGCCTCGGTGGACCTGTACAACCCCAAGGCCGTCCGGGCCTCCGTCGGCAGCCTGTTCCACCTGCCGGTGGCGGTCGGGGTGCCGGTCGAGGAGGCGGTCGGGCAGCTGCGCGCGGCCGGCGTCCGGGTGCTCGCCGCGGACGGCGCGGGGGAGCGCGACCTGGACCAGGAGCTGGACGAGGGCACCCTGGGCGCGCCCGGCGCGTGGGTGTTCGGCAACGAGGCGTGGGGGCTCCCGGAGGAGACCCGCGCGCTCACCGACGAGGTCGTGCGCGTCCCGATCCACGGGCACGCGGAGAGCCTCAACCTGGCCACCGCCGCCGCCGTCTGCCTGTACGCCTCGGCCCGGGCCCAGCGGTCGCCCGGCGGCTGCCGCTCGAACGGCTGACCCGTTCCGGGCGAACGGCCGACACGCCCCGGGCGCGCCGGGATCACCCCGTTGCAAGCCCTACTGTCGGGGCCTGCGAGGCGCTAGGGTCTGCCTCGGTGGGGGGAACGGCACGGTGGGTAATCGGGGAGGCAACCCATGGTCGGCAGCGGGCCCGAGCTCGACCCGGACGACCTGCCGGACGGCCTGGTGGTCGCCGACGCGCTGGGCCGGGTGGTCCGTTTCAACCGGGCCGCGGCCCGGCTGACCGGTGTGCTCCCGGAGGCCGCGCTCGGCAGCGCCCTGGAGGACGTCCTGCCGCTGGAGGACCTGGACGGCCGCCGCTGGTGGCAGCTGACCGACCCGTACGGCGGCCTGGCGATCCGTACCGGCCAGCCCGAGCGCAACCTGCTGCTGCCCGGCGGCCGCGAGGTGCTGGTCTCCGCCCGGTACGTCCGGGCGGTGCCGCTCGGGCCGCTGGAGCGGCTGGTGATCGCCCTGCGCGGCACCGAGGCCCGGCGCCGCACCGAGCGCAGCCACGCCGAGCTGATCGCCACCGTCGCGCACGAGCTGCGCTCCCCGCTGACCAGCGTCAAGGGCTTCACCGCGACGCTGCTGGCCAAGTGGGAGCGGTTCACCGACGGCCAGAAGCGGCTGATGCTGGAGACCGTGGACGCCGACGCGGACCGGGTGACCAGGCTGATCGCCGAGCTGCTGGACATCTCCCGGATCGACGCCGGGCGGCTGGAGCTGCGCAAGCAGGTGGTCGACCTGGCGGCCGCGGTGCGCCGGCACGTCGAGCGCAAGGTCGCCACCGGCATCCCCGAGGAGCGCTTCGACATCCGGATCGGCGAGCCGCTGACCGTGCTCTGGGCGGATCCGGACAAGGTCGACCAGGTGCTGGCCAACCTGCTGGAAAACGCGGTGCGGCACGGCGAGGGAACTGTCACCATCGAGGTGGCACCGGCCAAGGAGGTCGTCGAGGCGCCCGTCTGGGAGCGCCCCGGCACCCCGCCCCGCATCGTGGAAGGCACAGCGGTCACCGTGAGCGACGAAGGCAGCGGCATCCCCGAGGAGTCGATGCCGCGCGTCTTCACCCGCTTCTGGCGGGGTTCCAAGCGCGGCGGCACCGGCCTCGGGCTCTACATCGTCAAGGGCATCGTGGAGGCCCACGGCGGCTCGATCAGGGTCGACCGCGCGCCCGGCGGCGGGGCCCGGTTCCGATTTATCCTGCCCGCCGGGGTGCCCGACTTCATGCTCTGAGCGAGCAGGAGCGACGAGCACGGCACGCTCCCGGAGCGTGCCGTGGCCCCGCCCGGGCGGGCTTGACGGCAGCCGCGCTACGCGCTGCGACTACACTCGACCTTTGGCGTTGCGCAACGCCCAGTGCGGCTGTGCCGCGGACACCACTCCCCGTAAGCACGGTGATCGGCTGCCCGCGCCCCGGCCCCGCCGGGCGTGACGCGAAGGCGAGCCCACAGACCTGAGCACGGACGAGCAGGAGCACGGGAAAGATAGAGATGTCGGCACCCAACAAGTCGTACGACCCGGTCGAGGTCGAGGCCCTCAAGCCCGAGGTGGTGGAGCAGGCGCGGGACGAGGCGATCGCCGCCTTCGCCGCCGCCGGCACCCTGGACGAGCTGAAGCAGGTCAAGGTCGCCCACACCGGCGACCGTTCCGCGCTCTCGCTCGCCAACCGCGAGATCGGCGCCCTCCCGCCGCACGCCAAGGCCGCCGCCGGCAAGCTGATCGGCCAGGCCCGCGGCGCCGTCAACCAGGCCCTCGCCAAGCGGCAGGCCGAGCTGGAGGCGGAGCGGGACGCCCGCGTGCTGGTCGAGGAGGCGGTGGACGTCACGCTGCCGTACGACCGCGCGCCGCGCGGTGCCCGGCACCCGCTGACCACGCTGGCCGAGCGCATCGAGGACACCTTCGTCGCGATGGGCTACCAGGTCGCCGAGGGCCCCGAGGTCGAGGCCGAGTGGCTGAACTTCGACGCCCTCAACCTGGGCCCGGACCACCCGGCCCGCTCGATGCAGGACACCTTCTTCGTCCGGGCCCCGGACGGCTCCGCCGACTCCGGCGTGGTGCTGCGCACCCAGACCTCCCCTGTCCAGGCCCGCACCCTGCTCGACCGCGAGCCGCCGGTGTACGTGGTCTGCCCCGGCCGGGTCTACCGGACCGACGAGCTGGACGCCACCCACACCCCGGTGTTCCGCCAGGTCGAGGGCCTCGCGGTCGACGAGGGCATCACCTTCGCCGACCTCAAGGGCACCATCGAGGTGCTGGTCGAGAAGCTGATCGGCGGCGGCCTGGAGCTGCGCTGGCGTCCCTCGTACTTCCCGTTCACCGAGCCGAGCGCCGAGATCGACCTGCAGTGCTTCGTGTGCCGCGGCGAGAGCGTCGGCAACCCGGACCGCCCGTGCCGCACCTGCTCCTCCGAGGGCTGGATCGAGCTCGGCGGCTGCGGCGTGGTCAACCCGCGGGTGCTGGTCGCCTGCGGCGTGGACCCGAACCGCTACAGCGGGTTCGCCTTCGGCCTGGGCCTGGAGCGGATCCTGATGAATCGTCACAACGTCGCCGACATGCGCGACATGGTCGAGGGTGACGTGCGCTTCACCCTCCCGTTCGGGATGGAGATCTGATGCGCGTCCCGCTTTCCTGGCTGCGCGAGTACGTCGACCTTCCGGCCGGTGAGACCGGCCGCGACGTGGCCGAGCGCCTGGTCCGGGCCGGCCTGGAGGTCGAGACCGTCGAGCAGCTCGGCGGCGACCTCAAGGGCCCGCTGGTGGTCGGCGAGGTGCTCTCCATCGATGAGCTGTCCGGCTTCAAGAAGCCGATCCGGCACTGCTACGTCAACGTCGGCGACGCCAACGGCACCGGCGCGCCGCAGGAGATCGTCTGCGGCGCGACCAACTTCGCCGTCGGCGACAAGGTCGTGGTCGTGCTCCCCGGCGCGGTGCTGCCCGGCCCGTTCCCGATCGCGGCCCGCAAGACGTACGGCCACACCTCGGCCGGCATGATCTGCTCCGCCCGCGAGCTGGGCATGGGCGACGACCACGCCGGCATCATCGTGCTCCCGCCGGAGTACGAGGCCGGCACGGACGCCATCGAGCTGCTCCAGCTGGTCGACGAGGTGCTGGACATCGCCGTCACCCCGGACCGCGGCTACTGCCTGTCGATGCGCGGTGTGGCCCGTGAGGCCGCCGCCGCGTACGGGCTGCCGCTGGCCGACCCGGCGCTGCTGGACGTGCCGCCGGCCAACTCCTTCGGCTACCTGGTCAAGGTCAACGACCCGGTCGGCTGCGACCGCTTCGTGGCCCGCACGGTCGTCGGCGTCGACCCGGCCGCCAAGTCCCCGATCTGGCTGCAGCGCCGCCTCCAGAAGGCGGGCATCCGCCCGATCTCGCTGACCGTCGACATCACCAACTACGTGATGCTGGAGGTCGGTCAGCCGCTGCACGCCTACGACAAGCAGCGGGTGAGCGGCCCGATCACGGTCCGCCGGGCGGCCGAGGGCGAGACCCTCACCACCCTGGACGGGGTCGAGCGCAAGCTCGCCGCCGAGGACCTGCTGATCTGCGACACCAGCGGCCCGATCGGGCTGGCCGGCGTCATGGGCGGCGCCTCCACCGAGATCCTCGACCCGGCCGCCGGTCCGGGCACCACCGAGGTGATCATCGAGGCCGCGCACTTCGACCCGGTCGCGATCGCCCGCACCGCCAAGCGGCACAAGCTGCCCTCCGAGGCCTCCAAGCGCTTCGAGCGCGGCGTCGACCCGGAGGCCGCCCGCGCCGCCGCGCAGCGCGCCGTCGACCTGCTGGTGCTGATCGCCGGCGGCACCGCCGAGGCCGGGGTCACCGACATCGCGGCCCCGCACCCGGTGCGCACCATCACCATCGCCGCCGACCTGCCGGACCGGGTGGCCGGCACCGGCTACGGCCGCGAGACCGTCACCCGGCGGCTCCAGGAGATCGGCTGCTCGGTCGCGGGCGCCGACGTCCTGGAGGTCACCCCGCCGACCTGGCGTCCCGACCTCACCGACCCGTACGACCTCGCCGAGGAGGTCATCCGGCTGGAGGGCTACGACAACGTCCCCGCCCGGATGCCGAACGTCCCGCCGGGCAAGGGCCTGACCGAGGCCCAGCGGGTCCACCGCCGGATCGGCGTGGCGCTGGCCGGGGCCGGCTACGTCGAGGTCAACAACTACCCGTTCCTCGGCGAGCCCGCCTTCGAGGCGCTCGGCCTGGAACCGGAGGACCGCCGCCGCCGCACGGTCAAGCTGGTCAACCCGCTCAACGACGAAGAGCCGTCGCTGCGCACCACCATGCTGCCGGGCCTGCTCGGCGCGCTGCGCCGCAACGTCGGCCGGGGCAACACCGACCTGGCGGTCTTCGAGACCGGCACCGTGTTCCTGCCGAAGGACGAACTGACCGTGGCCCCGCGCCCGGCCGTCGACCGCCGGCCGAGCGACGCGGAGCTGGCCGAGCTGGACGCGGCGCTGCCGGACCAGCCGCGCCGGGTCGCGGTCGCCCTCGCGGGCGAGCGGCTGCCCTCCGGCTGGTGGGGCAAGGGCGACCAGGCCTCCTGGGCGGACGCGGTCGAGGCGGCCCGTACGGTGGCCCGTGCGGCCGGCGTCGAGCTGACCGTCCGCCAGGGCCGGCTGGCGCCCTGGCACCCGGGCCGCTGCGCCGAGCTGGTCGTCACCGGCACCGACCGGGTGGTCGGCCACGCCGGTGAGCTGCACCCGCGGGTGGTCAAGGCGCTCGGCCTGCCGGCCCGTACCGCGGCGATGGAGCTCGACATCGACCTGCTCACCGCGGACGGCCCGCAGAAGGTCGACGGCCCGGCGGTCTCCGGTTTCCCGGTGGCCACCCAGGACGTCGCGCTGATCGTCGACACCGCTGTCCCGGCCGCCGAGGTCGAGGCCGCGCTGCGCTCCGGCGCGGGCGAACTGCTGGAGGCCATCCGGCTGTTCGACGTGTTCACCGGTGAGCAGGTCGGCGAGGGCCGGAAGTCGCTGGCCTACGCGCTGCGCTTCCGGGCCGCCGACCGCACCCTGACCGCCGACGAGGCCACCGCCGCCCGCGAGGCGGCCGTCGCCGAGGCCGTCGCCCGGACCGGTGCGGTGCTGCGCGGGGCCTGATCCCGGAGCACCCGACAGCGGGCCCCACACCTGCCGCGAGGCGGGGGTGGGGCCCGCTTCCGTTGTCCGGCCCGACGGCTCGTCACCCCGGCGGGCCGCCACCCCGACGGCCCGAACGGCCTGACGGTCCGACGGTTCGTCAACCCTGCCCGGCCCGGGCGGCCTGAGCTGCGCCGTTTGCCTTTGCTTGAAGCGTTTTTGTCAAAACCCTTGCGGGGTCGCGCGGGTGGGGCGTTAAGTTCTCGTTAGGAAGCTTTCCTAACCCACGAGGAACCGGAGCGTCCCATGCGTCCCCAGCCCCGTCGTGCCCTCCGCATAGCCCTCGCCGCCACCCTGGTGGCCGCACCCCTCGCCGTCGCGGCCACCTCGGCCGCCCAGGCCGCCCCCGCGGCCTCAACGTCCGTCCAGGCCGCGGGAGTCGGCCTCGACGACCCGCACAAGAAAGACATCGCGATGCAGCTGGTGTCCAGTGCGGAGAACTCCTCGCTGGACTGGAAGGCCCAGTACAAGTACATCGAGGACATCGGTGACGGCCGCGGCTACACCGCCGGCATCATCGGCTTCTGTTCCGGCACCGGCGACATGCTGGACCTGGTCCAGCACTACACCGACCTCAAGCCCGGCAACGTCCTCGCCAAGTACCTGCCCGCGCTCAAGAAGGTCAACAACAGCGACTCGCACGCCGGCCTCGGCACCCCGTTCGTCAAGGACTGGGCCGCCGCCGCCAACGACGCGGTCTTCCAGCGGGCCCAGAACGACGAGCGCGACCGGGTGTACTTCAACCCCTCGGTCAACCGGGCCAAGGCCGACGGCCTGCGCGCGCTCGGCCAGTTCGCCTACTACGACGCCATCGTGATGCACGGCCCGGGCAGCAGCCCGGTGAGCTTCGACGGCATCCGCGCGGCCGCCATGAAGAAGGCCAAGACGCCCGCCCAGGGCGGCGACGAGGCCACCTACCTCAAGGCCTTCCTGGACGCCCGCAAGGTGGCCATGAAGAAGGAGGCGGCGCACTCCGACACCAGCCGGGTCGACACCGAGCAGCTGGTGTTCCTGAACGCGAAGAACTTCGACCTCAACCCGCCGCTCAAGTGGAAGGTCTACGGGGACAGTTACAGCATCAACAGCTGACCCGGACGTACCGGGGCCCGGGGGCGGCGAACCGCTCCCGGGCCCCGGCGCGCGCGCCCGACGGCGTCAGGCGCTCGCGGTGTAGTCGTAGAAGCCGCGGCCGGACTTGCGGCCCAGCAGCCCGGCGTCGACCATCCGGGACAGCAGCGGCGGAGCGGCGTACAGCGGCTCCTTGTACTCGTCGTACATCGACTCGGCGATCGAGTTGATGGTGTCCAGGCCGATCAGGTCGCACAGCCGCAGCGGGCCCATCGGGTGGGCGCAGCCGGCCTCCATGCCCTTGTCGATGTCGGAGGCGGTGGCGACGCCCGACTCGAACATCCGCACCGCGGAGAGCAGGTACGGCACGAGCAGCGCGTTGACCACGAAGCCGGCCCGGTCGCGGGCGCGGATCGGCTCCTTGGCGAGCACCTGGGTGGCGAAGGCCTCGACGCGCTCGGTGGTGGCCGCCGAGGTGGTCAGGGTCGGGATGACCTCGACCAGCTTCTGCACCGGCGCCGGGTTGAAGAAGTGCAGGCCGATGACCTGCTCCGGGCGGGAGGTGGCGGCGGCCAGCTTCACGATCGGGATCGAGGAGGTGTTGGAGGCCAGGATCGCGTCCCGGCGCTGGACCACCTGGTCCAGCGTCTGGAAGATCCGGACCTTGACGTCCTCGCGCTCGGCGACCGCCTCGACCACCAGGTCGCGGTCGGCGAAGTCGGACAGCTCGACGGTGAAGGACAGCCGGGCCAGCGCCTCGTCCCGCTCCTCGGGGCTCAGCTTGCCCCGCTTGACCGCGGTCTCCAGCGAGTTGATCAGCCGGGTGCGCCCGAACTCCAGGGCCTCGCCGCTGGCCTCGGCCACCAGGACGTCCAGTCCGGCCCGGGCGAAGACCTCGGCGATGCCCGACCCCATCAGGCCGCAGCCGATCACTCCGACGCGCGCGATGTCACTCACTCAGTTGCCCTTCGGTGGTGCTGGGGGTCGCCCAGCGAACTGGTGGCCCAGCGAGCTGCTGGTCAACGGGCCGGTGGACCGGAAGAGGGTGCACCGGTCACCGCCCCGACGACGTTACTACTCCGTACTCGCCAGTAGGTCACCCCCTCCCCGGACCGGTGCCACCGGTGGCACGCCCCCGTACGGGTGAGGCCGGGCCGCCCGTGCGTGTGCCCGGGCCCGCCGCCGCCCGGCGCCGGACAGAATGCCGCAGACGGGGGCCGGGGACGGGAAGGGAGCACGAGGTGCCGACGGGATCGCTCACAGGACAGGTCGCCCTGATCAGCGGCGGCGGCCGGGGCATCGGCCGGGAGATCGCCATCGGGCTGGCCGCCGAGGGCATGGCCGTCGGCCTGGTCGGCCGCACCCACGAGACGCTGACCGACACCCTCAAGGAGTGCGTCCGGCACGGCGCCCGGGGCGTCGCCGTCACCGCCGACGTCTGCCGTCCGGGCTCGGTGCGCGAGGCCGTGCGGCTGGTCGAACGGGACCTCGGGCCGATCGACCTGCTGGTCAACAACGCCGGGCTGGTCGACCGCGCCGAGGTGCCGCTGTGGGAGACCGACCCCAACCAGTGGTGGCAGGTGATCGAGACCAATCTGCGCGGCCCCTACAACCTGCTGCGCTGCGTCCTGCCCGGCATGGTCGCCCGCCGCCGCGGCCGGGTGGTCAACCTCAACTCCGGCTTCGCGCTGCGCCCGGACGGCCACTACACGGCGTACGCGACCTCCAAGGGCGCGCTGCTCCAGCTCTCCGACAACATGGCGGACTCGCTGGCCGAGCACGACGTGGTGGTGCTCGACGTCAGCCCGGGCGCGGTGGCCACCGACATGACCGCCGGGATGCCGATGTTCCGGGACATGAAGGCCTGGGGGTCGATCCCGTACATGGTCGCGGTCACCGTGGACGCCGCCCGGGGCCGCTTCGACGCCCTGCACGGGCGGTTCATCCACGCCGGGCGGGACGACCTCGAGGAACTGGTCGCCCGGGCCGACGCGATCCGGGCGGCGGACGCCCGGACCCTGCGGCTGCGCCCGTACAAGGACGACGACCCGATGGTCTGATCAGCTGCTCGGGTGATCGGAGGCTCGGTGGGTGGTCCGGTTGCCGGGTGGTCCGGCCGGTCAGGCGCACAGCTGGCTGGCGGTCACCGGCTTCAGCCCCGCCTTGGCCAGCCCGTCCAGGATCGCCGGCAGCGCGTCGACGGTGCACTGGTGGCTCATGTGCAGCGCCACCACCGAGCCGCCGCGGGCCGCGTTCAGCACCCGGCGCTGCAGCTCGGCGGCGGACGGGTCGTTGTAGTCGCGCGGGTCGACGTCGAAGGACAGCACGTGCTCGTAGCCGACGGCCCTCGCCTGCTCGCGCACCATCGAGGTGGCGTACTGGGCGGCGGAGGGCCGGAACCAGCGGCCGATCGAGCCGGTCAGCCGCTGCAGTCGCTCGGCGCACTGGGCGATCTCGGCGCGGGCCTGTTCCGGGGACATCGCCGAGATGTCGAGGTGGTTCTGGGTGTGGTTGCCCAGTTCGTGGCCGGCGTCCAGGATCCGCCGGACCATCTGCGGCTGCTGGTCCAGCCAGCTGCCGACGGCCATCACGGTCAGCTTGGCACCGCGCTGCTCGGCGGCCTCCAACAGGGCGGTGGCGAGCTTCGGGTCACCGCTGCCGTGGCAGGTGAGCGCCACGAGCCTGCTGGTGCGCGAGCCGTGCACCACCTCGTACGGCGTACCGGCCGCCAGCGGGGGCAGCACGGGCGGGATCGGCGGGGCGGAGGCCGGGGGCGAGCCCTGGGCGGCGGCCGGGGTCGCCTCCGTCGGGCCGGTCGGGCTGGGGGAGGCGGGCCCCTCGCCGCCGCTCCAGGCCGGGTCGGTGGTGTGCTGGGGGTCGACGCTGCCGGGGTGGGCGGCGAGCGTCCCGGTGTCGGCGCGGCGGGGCTTTCCGGTGCCGCACGAGGTCAGGAGTCCGCCGCCGGCGGCGGACAGGGCGGCCAGCTTGGCGGCGGTGCGCAGTACGGTGCGGCGGTCGGCAGTCATCGGCAGTCAGCATAGAGAGGACGGACGCGCCGGGCGATCCGGAGCCTCCGTCCGGAGCACGGGCCGGTCCCGGCGTCAGGGGCGGTGGTCCGCACCCGCTTTGACGTGCACACACTCCCTGCCGCAGGTGTTGCGTAAACCTGAACTGCCGCTGTTTCCCCGGCGTGTCGTTGGATACGATCACCGCGCACCGCGTGTTACGGGGCAGTAGGCACATTCCGGCATTGCGCATTGGGGGCGGAACATGATGCACGAGGACACCGCGGCCATCGACCAGGACACCCGTACCGGCTGGGAGTGGGCCAGAGCCGACGACTGGCAGCCGCCGAGCGAGCTCGACACCGGCATCCCGCACACCGCCCGGATGTACGACTACTACCTGGGCGGCAAGGACCACTTCGAGGCGGACCGCAGCGCCGCCCGGGCCGCGATAGCCGCCTACCCCGCGCTGCCGCTGCTGGCCCGCACCAACCGGCAGTTCCTCGGCCGGGCCGTCGAGTTCGCGGCGGGCCGGGGGATCCGCCAGTTCGTCGACATCGGCACCGGCATCCCGACCGTGGGCTCCACCAACGAGGTCGCCCACCGGGTCGCCCCGGACGCCCGGGTGGTCTACGTGGACAACGACCCGATCGTCGCCACCCACGCCCGCGCCCTGCTGGCCGGCCACCCGGCCGGGCACACCTCCGTCATCGAGGCCGACCTGCGCGACCCGGAGGCGATCCTGCGCCACCCCGCGCTCGGCGCCGCCGTCGACCTCCGCGAGCCCGTCGCGCTGATGCTCGTCGCCGTCCTGCACTTCATCCGCGACGAGGAGGGCGCCCAGCGGATCGTCCGCACCCTGCGCGACGCGCTCGCCCCCGGCAGCGCCCTGATCCTCTCCCACGGCAGCCCCGACTTCGCGTCCCGGGAGAGCGCCGCCGAGGGCACCCGGATCTACAAGAGCGCCAGCGCGCCGCTGGTGCTGCGGCCCCGGGCCGGCGTCGAACCCTTCTTCGGCGACTTCGAGTTCGTCGGCCCCGGGCTCGTCCAACTCCCGCTCTGGCGCCCGGTCGCGGGCCACGTCCCCACCACCGACCTGCCCGAGGGCTGGCAGGACGTCTCCGCCTACGCCGGCGTCGCCCTCAAGCCCTGAACCCGCCCCGGTCCCGGCGGCCCCCGCCCCCGGGACCGGCCCCCGGACCTCCGTGGGCACCCGGACCAGCGTGGGCACCCGGATCGGCGAGGACGCCCCGCGGCGGCTCGCCCTCCAGGCCGCGCACCCGGTCCGCACCGGCGGAAGATGACCGGAGCCCGCCCGGGTGCTACCGCCGGCGCAGTTGGTCGAGGTCCCGGCGCTCCCGCTTGGTGGGGCGTCCGGCGCCGCGGTCCCGCTCGAAGAGCGGGGCGACGAGCTCGCGCGGCGGCCGCGGCGGGCTGTTGTCGACCAGGCACTCCGCCGCGACGGCGGCGCCGACCCGCTTGCGGATCAACTGCCGCACCACGACGACCCGCTCGTACCCCTCCTCGCGGACCCGGACCTCGTCGCCGGGCTTGAGCGTCTGCGCCGGCTTGGCCCGCTCGCCGTTCACCTTCACATGGCCGGCCTTGCAGGCCGCCGCCGCCAGCGCACGCGTCTTCGCCAACCGGACCGACCAGATCCAGGCGTCCACCCGTACGCTTCCCTCGTGTTCAGCCATCCCCGGAGCCTACCTAAGCGGCGGCCGGGGCCTCCTGGACCGCCCAGCCGTTGCCGTCCGGGTCGTTGAAGAACACGAAGTTGTTCCAGGCCTCGCCGTGTCCGTTCACCCGCGAGCCCGCCACGAAGTGCTGCACCGGGCTGACCTGCACGCCGCGGGCGGCCAGCTCCGCGTGCGCCTTCTCGATGTCCGGGACCACCAGTTGGAGGCCCTTCACCGAGCCGGGCGCCGCCTCGATCACCCCGGCGCCCACCACGATCGAGCAGGGCGAGCCCGGGGGAGTCAGCTGGACCACCCGGACCCCGTCCCGGAGCCGGGTGTCGTGGTCCACCCTGAAGCCGGCCTGCTCCTCGTAGAAGAGCTTCGCGCGGTCCACGTCCGCGACCGGGACCACTACGACTTCGAGCTTCCAGTCCATCGCCCTCACCCCTCTCGGTCGGGCTCTTCCAGTATCTGCCGAAACCGTTCCCCGGCGGACCTTCGGATAGCCTGAGAACACGATGAATCCGCAGACCACGCCCGCCTCGTCACCGTCCGCAACCACGTTCGCGACCCCCTGGGGCACCCTCGACCTGACCCGCTTCCCGGTGGATCCGCGCGAGCGGCTGCGGGCCTGGGACGCCGCCGACGAGTACCTGCTGCGCCACCTCGCCGGCGAGGCCGACAGCGCCGCCGGTGTCGCCACCGACCTGGCCGGCCGCCGGATCGCCGTCCTGGGCGACCGCTGGGGCGCGCTGGCCACCGCCCTGGCGCGGTTCGAACCGGTCCAGATCAGCGACTCCCACCTCGGCCGGCAGGCCACCCGGGAGAACCTCGCCCGGGCCGGTGCGGCCGTCGACGAGGCCCGGCTGCGCACCACCCGGGACACCCCGCCGGAGCGGATCGACGTCCTGCTGGTGCGCGTCCCCAAGAGCCTGGCCCTGCTGGAGGACCAGCTGCACCGGCTCGCCCCGGCGCTCCACCCCGGCACGGTCGTGGTCGGCACCGGCATGGTGACCGAGATCCACACCTCCACCCTGGAGCTCTTCGAGCGGATCCTCGGCCCGACCCGCACCTCGCTCGCGGCCCGCAAGGCCCGGCTGATCTTCTGCACCCCCGATCCGGCGCTCGACCCCGGCCCCAACCCGTGGCCGCACCGCTACGCGCTGCCGGCGGACATCGGCCCGGCGGCCGGCCGCACCGTGGTCAACCACGCGGGCACCTTCTGCGCCGAGCGGCTCGACATCGGCACCCGGTTCCTCCTGGCCCACGTGCCCACCCCCGCCGCCGGCGACCGGGTGGTCGACCTGGGCTGCGGCAACGGCGTGGTCGGTACCGCCGCGGCGCTGGCCGGGCCCGGCGCGGAGCTGGTGTTCGTGGACGAGTCGCACCAGGCGGTGGCCTCCGCGGAGGAGACCTTCCGCACCAACCTGGGCCCGGACGCCCGGGCCGAGTTCCGCACCGCGGACGCGCTCGACCCGGCGGTGTTCGCCCCCGGCTCGGTGGACCTGGTGCTCAACAATCCGCCGTTCCACTCCCAGCAGGCCACCACCGACGCCACCGCCTGGCGGATGTTCACCGGCGCCCGGCGGGCGCTGCGGCCGGGCGGGGAGCTGTGGGTGGTCGGCAACCGCCACCTCGGCTACCACGTGAAGCTGCGCAAGCTCTTCGGCAACTGCCAACTCGTCGCCGGGAACCCGAAGTTCGTCGTACTGCGGGCGGTCCGGCGGTAGCGCCCGCGGCCGGCCCCCGACCGGGGCCCGGCCGGGTCCGCGCCGCCGCGACCCCGTGGCCGCAGCGGACCGACCCAGCCTTGCATGGATTTTCCCTCACGCGTATATTCATGCCACAACAAAGGAGGAACGCCATGGCATTGCGAGTCGCCGTCGCCGGTGCGAGCGGGTACGCGGGCGGCGAGGTGCTGCGCCTGCTGCTCGGCCACCCGGAGGTGGAGATCGGGGCGCTGACCGGCGGCTCGAACGCGGGGACCAGGCTGGGCGCGCTCCAGCCGCACCTGGTCCCGCTGGCCGACCGCGTCCTCGAGGCCACCACCCCCGAGGTGCTGGCCGACCACGACGTGGTGTTCCTGGCGCTGCCGCACGGCCAGTCCGCCGCCGTCGCCGAGGCTCTCGGCCAGAACGTCCTGGTGGTCGACTGCGGAGCCGACTTCCGGCTCAAGGCCGCCGCCGACTGGGAGCAGTTCTACGGCAGCGCCCACGCCGGCACCTGGCCCTACGGCCTGCCCGAACTCCCCGGCCACCGCGCCGCGTTGAAGGGCAGCAACCGGATCGCCGTGCCCGGCTGCTACCCGACGGCCGTCTCCCTGGCGCTCTTCCCGGCCTACGCGGCCGACCTCGCCGAGCCGGAGGCCGTGGTGGTCGCCGCCTCCGGCACCTCCGGTGCGGGCAAGGCGGCCAAGACCCACCTGCTCGGCAGCGAGGTCATGGGCAGCGTCAGCCCGTACGGCGTCGGCGGCGTGCACCGGCACACCCCGGAGATGGTGCAGAACCTGAGCCCGCTGGCCGGCGGGCCGGTCACGGTGTCCTTCACCCCGACCCTCGTCCCGATGCCGCGCGGCATCCTCGCCACCTGCTCCGCCAAGGCGAAGCCGGGGGTGAGCGCCGGGAGCCTGCGCGCCGCCTACACCGAGGCGTTCGCCGACGAGCCCTTCGTCCACCTGCTGCCCGAGGGGCAGTGGCCGCAGACCAGCAGCGTCTACGGCGCCAACGCCGCCCTGGTCCAGGTCGCCCTGGACGCCACCGCCGGGCGGATCATCGCGATCAGCGCGATCGACAACCTCGTCAAGGGCACCGCCGGCGGCGCGGTGCAGAGCATGAACATCGCCCTCGGCCTCCCCGAGGAGCTGGGCCTTCCGCTGAACGGAGTCGCACCGTGACCACCCCGAACATCGGCGTGACCGCCGCCCAGGGCTTCCGGGCCGCCGGCGTGACCGCGGGCATCAAGGCCTCCGGCACCCCGGACCTCGCCCTGGTGGTCAACGACGGCCCCTCGTTCGCGGCGGCCGGCGTCTTCACCTCCAACCGGGTCAAGGCCGCGCCCGTGCTCTGGTCCCAGCAGGTCCTCAAGGGCGGCCGGGTCTCCGCCGTCGTGCTCAACTCCGGTGGCGCCAACGCCTGCACCGGTCCGGCCGGCTTCCAGGACACCCACGCCACCGCCGAGAAGGTCGCCGCCGAGCTGGGGCTCAACGCCGGCGAGGTCGCCGTCGCCTCCACCGGCCTGATCGGCGTCCGGCTGCCGATGGACATCCTGCTGCCCGGCGTCACCCTGGCCGCCGGCGAGCTCAGCGCGGCCGGCGGCGAGGCCGCCGCGATCGCCATCAAGACCACCGACACCGTGCACAAGACCGCCCGGTACACCAGCCCGGCCGGCTGGACGGTCGGCGGCATGGCCAAGGGCGCGGGCATGCTCGCCCCCGGCCTGGCCACCATGCTGGTCGTCCTCACCACCGACGCCGACCTGGACAGCGCCGCCCTGGACGCCGCGCTGCGCGACGCCACCCGCACCACGTTCGACCGGATCGACTCCGACGGCTGCATGTCGACCAACGACACCGTGCTGCTGCTCGCCTCCGGCGCCACCGGCACCGCCCCGGACGCGGTCGAGTTCGCCGAGGCCGTCCGCACCGTCAGCGCCGACCTGGCCCGCCAGTTGATCGGCGACGCCGAGGGCGCCAGCAAGGACATCCGGATCGACGTCACCGACGCCGCCACCGAGGACGAGGCGGTCGAGGTCGCCCGCACCATCAGCCGCAACAACCTGCTCAAGTGCGCCATCCACGGCGAGGACCCCAACTGGGGCCGGGTGCTGTCCGCGATCGGGACCACCACCGCCGCCTTCGACCCCGACCGGCTGGACGTGGCCATCAACGGGGTCTGGGTCTGCCAGGACGGCGGCGTCGGCGAGGACCGCGAGCTGGTGGACATGAAGGGCCGCGAGGTCGTCATCACCGCCCGGCTCAACGCCGGTGCGGCGAGCGCCTCGCTCTGGACCAACGACCTCACGGCCGACTACGTCCACGAGAACAGCGCCTACTCCAGCTGAGCCGCGCCGGCCGGTCCACCGCAGCCGGCATCCGTTCCGACGAGGGAATCCCGTGCAGATCGCACCCAAGGGCGAACAGGCCCGCAACAACACCGCGCTGCCCAAGGCCCTGACGCTGATCGAGGCGCTGCCCTGGCTGGAGCGCTTCCACGGCAAGACCGTGGTGATCAAGTTCGGCGGCAACGCCATGGTCGACGAGAGCCTCAAGGCGGCCTTCGCCCAGGACGTCGTCTTCCTGCGCTACGCCGGGCTGCACCCCGTCGTGGTGCACGGCGGCGGCCCGCAGATCAGCGCCCAACTGGCGAAGCTCGGCCTGGAGTCCAGCTTCACCAACGGCCTGCGGGTCACCACCCCCGAGACCATGGACGTGGTCCGGATGGTGCTGGCCGGCCAGGTCCAGCGCGAGCTGGTCGGCCTGCTCAACGAGCACGGCCCGTTCGCGGTCGGCATGACCGGCGAGGACGCCCACACCATGACGGCGGTCAAGCGCTACGCGGTGGTGGACGGCGAGCAGGTCGACATCGGCCAGGTCGGCGACATCGTCAACATCGAGGCCGGCGCGGTGAAGGCGCTGATCGCCGACGGCCGGATCCCGGTCATCTCCTCGATCGCCCGGGGCGCCGACAACCACGTCTACAACATCAACGCCGACACCGCGGCCGCCGCCCTGGCGGTCGCCCTCGGCGCCGAGATGCTCGTGGTGCTGACCGACGTCGAGGGCCTGTACAAGGACTGGCCGAACTCCGACGACGTGATCAGCCAGCTCAACGCGAGCGAACTGGAGGGACTGCTGCCCGGCCTGGCCAGCGGCATGCTCCCCAAGATGGAGGGCTGCCTGCGCGCCGTCCGCTCCGGCGTGGGCACCGCCCGCGTGCTGGACGGCCGGGTGCAGCACAGCCTGCTGCTGGAGATCTTCACCGACGAGGGCATCGGCACGATGGTCGTGCCGGACGACGAGCCGACCGTGACCGGGGGACTGGCATGACGCACAACGAGCAGCTCACCGACCGCTGGCAGCACTCCTTCACCGACAACTACGGCACCCCCCGGATCCCGCTGGTGCGCGGCGAGGGCGTCAAGGTCTGGGACGCCGACGGCAAGGAGTACACCGACCTGCTGGGCGGCATCGCCGTCAACGCCCTCGGCACCGCCCACCCGGCCGTGGTCGAGGCGGTCAGCCGGCAGATCGCCACCCTGGGCCACGTCTCCAACCTCTTCATGGCCGAGCCGACCATCGCCCTCGCCGAGCGGCTGCTGCGGCTGGACGGCCGGGAGGGCGGCCGGGTGTTCTTCTGCAACTCCGGCGCCGAGGCCAACGAGGCCGCCTTCAAGATCAGCCGGCGCACCGGCCGCACCCGTCTGGTCGCCCTCCAGGGCGGTTTCCACGGCCGGACCATGGGCGCCCTCGCGCTCACCGGCCAGCCCGCCAAGCAGGCGCCGTTCCAGCCGCTGCCCGGTGACGTCACCCACGTCCCGTTCGGCGACGTCGAGGCGCTGCGCGCGGCCGTCACCACCGAGACCGCCGCGGTCTTCCTGGAGCCGGTCCAGGGCGAGAACGGCGCGATCCCGCTGCCCGACGGCTACCTGAGGGCGGCCCGCGAGATCACCCGGGCCACCGGCACCCTGCTGGTCCTGGACGAGATCCAGACCGGCGTCGGCCGCACCGGGTACTGGTTCGCCCACCAGGCCGTCGAGGGCGTCGAGCCGGACGTGGTCACGCTGGCCAAGGCGCTCGGCGGCGGCCTGCCGATGGGCGCGGTGCTGGCCTTCGGCCCGGCCGCCGACCTGCTCACCCCGGGCCAGCACGGCACCACCTTCGGCGGCAACCCGGTGGCCGCCGCGGCCGGGCTCGCGGTGCTGGACACCATCGAGTCCGAGGGCCTGCTGGAGCACGTCCGCAAGATCGGCGACCGGCTGCGGCACGGCGTCGAGGCGATCGGCGACCCGCTGGTCTCGCACGTGCGCGGGGCCGGGCTGCTGCTCGGCATCGTGCTCACCGAGCCGGTCGCGGCCCGGGTGCAGGCCGTCGCGCAGCAGGCGGGCTTCCTGGTCAACGCCGCCGTGCCGGACGCGGTGCGGCTGGCGCCCCCGCTGGTGCTCACCGAGCAGGAGGCGGACGCCTTCCTCGACGCGCTGCCGGGCATCCTCCGGACGGTGCGCGAGAGCGCCCCGGCCGATGCGAGTTGACCGTCGTCCGGGAGAATAATCACATGACCGATTCCCACTCCGGCCCGTCCGCCGCCGGCCCGACGCCGCAGGTCCCGCAGACCCGCACCGCGCGCCACCGGCGGATCGTGGATCTGCTCACCCGCCAGCCCGTGCGTTCGCAGAGCCAGCTCGCCAAGCTGCTCGCCGACGACGGACTGGTGGTCACCCAGGCCACCCTCTCCCGGGACCTGGACGAGCTGGGCGCGGTCAAGATCCGCAACAGGGACGGCGCGCTGATCTACGCCGTCCCCGCCGAGGGCGGCGACCGCACGCCGCGGGCGCCGATGGGGGAGTCGGCCAGCGAGGGCCGGATGGCCCGACTGGCGGGCGAGCTGATGGTCTCCGCGACCGCCTCCGGCAACCTGGTGGTGCTGCGCACCCCGCCCGGGGCCGCGCAGTTCCTCGCCTCGGCGATCGACCAGGCCGAGGTGTTCGAGATCATCGGCACCATCGCGGGCGACGACACCGTGCTGCTGATCAGCCGCGACCCGGCCGGCGGCCAGGCGCTGGCCGACCACCTGATGCAACTCGCCCAGGCCAAGGCCCAGTAGGCCCGGCCGGGCCCGGAGGCGGCACGAACCCCGGTCGAAGGATCCCCTTCGACCGGGGTTTTGTGTTTCATACGGTCTGATGCATACTTATGCCACTCACCGTACATCCGTGAAGGAGCCACCGCGATGACCGCCCAGCAGTCCTCCGACGTCCGCCTCTGGGGCGCGCGCTTCGCCGACGGCCCGTCCGAGGCGCTGGCCCGGCTCTCCGCCTCGGTCCACTTCGACTGGCGGCTCGCGCCGTACGACATCGCCGGCTCCAAGGCCCACGCCCGGGTGCTGCACCGGGCCGGCCTGCTCTCCGACGAGGAGCTGGCCGGCATGCTGGCCGGCCTCGACCAGCTGCTCGCCGACGTCCGGGCCGGCACCTTCGTGGGCACCGTCGCCGACGAGGACGTCCACACCGCCCTGGAGCGCGGCCTGCTGGAGCGCCTCGGCGCCGACCTCGGCGGCAAGCTGCGGGCCGGGCGCTCGCGCAACGACCAGATCGCCACCCTGTTCCGGATGTACCTGAGGGACCACGCCAGGACCATCGGCGGCCTGCTGCTCGACCTCCAGCACGCCCTGGTCGGCCTCGCCGAGGCCCACCCGGACACCGCGATGCCGGGCCGCACCCACCTCCAGCACGCCCAGCCGGTGCTCTTCGCCCACCACGTCCTCGCGCACGTGCAGGCCCTCGGCCGGGACGCCGAGCGGCTGCGCCAGTGGGACGCCCGCACCGCCGTCTCCCCGTACGGCTCCGGCGCGCTGGCCGGCTCCTCGCTCGGCCTCGACCCCCAGGCGGTCGCCGCCGACCTCGGCTTCGAGGGCGGCTCGGTCGGCAACTCCATCGACGGCACCGCCTCGCGCGACTTCGTCGCCGAGTTCGCCTTCGTCACCGCGATGATCGGGGTCAACCTCTCCCGGATCGCGGAGGAGGTGATCATCTGGAACACCAAGGAGTTCGGCTTCATCACCCTGCACGACGCCTTCTCCACCGGTTCCTCGATCATGCCGCAGAAGAAGAACCCGGACATCGCCGAGCTGGCCCGGGGCAAGTCCGGCCGGCTGATCGGCAACCTGACCGGCCTGCTGGCCACCCTCAAGGCGCTGCCGCTCGCCTACAACCGGGACCTCCAGGAGGACAAGGAGCCGGTCTTCGACTCCTGCGACACGCTGGAGGTGCTGCTGCCCGCGTTCACCGGGATGATGGCCACCCTCACCGTGCACCGCGAGCGGCTGGAGGAGCTGGCCCCGGCCGGCTTCTCGCTGGCCACCGACATCGCCGAGTGGCTGGTCAAGCAGGGCGTGCCGTTCCGGGTCGCGCACGAGGTGGCCGGCGCCTGCGTCAAGGTCTGCGAGGCCCGGGGCATCGAGCTCTCCGACCTGACGGACGAGCAGTTCGCCTCGATCTCCGCCCACCTGACCCCCGAGGTCCGGTCGGTGCTCAGCGTGCACGGCGCCATCGCCGCCCGCAACGGGCGCGGCGGCACCGCCCCCTCGGCCGTCGCGGTCCAGCTCGCCGAGGTCAAGGCGGACCTGGCGCGGCAGCAGGAGTGGGTCCAGGGCTGACCCCTGGCGGGGCACGGAGGGGCGCGGCGGTCCGACCGGCGCGCCCCTCCCGGGGGCGTGCCCCGGTCCGGGCGTAACCGGCCCCGCCCTTGCCCGTCAAGCACGGTGTGTGCACCCCCCTTCCGTCCGTCCCCTCCGCCGAGGACGTCTACCTCGCCGAACACCGCCGCCGCGTGGTCCGCGAGACCGTCGCCGCCCTGCCCGGCCGCTGCCCCCAGCTGATCGCCGCCCTCGCCGAGGATCCGCCGCCCACCTACCGGGAGCTCTCCGAACGCCTCGGCATGCCGCGCGGCTCCATCGGCCCCACCCGCTCCCGCTGCCTGGCCTGCCTGCGGCTGCTGCTGCACGCCGAGCGCTACCCCTGACCGGGACCGGCCCGCTCCGCTCACCCGGGCGCCGCACACCCGGCCCCGCCCCGCGCGCGGCGTGTCGCCCCGCCCCGGTCCGGCGTGACCCTTGCCACGTCTGCCCCCGCGAAGGTTGAGGGAACCTGACACCCGGGTAGCACGCTGGCGAACGTCACTCTTGACGGTGGCGCATACGCTCGGATACTGAGCGTGAGCGCGCCACCCTCTGCGCGCCGGGCACGACGACTGGGGAGGCCCCTCCACATGGGCATGAGCGTGATCATCTCGGCCGCTGCGGCCGAGGATGCGGAGCAGATCCTCAAGCTCCAGTACCTGGGCTACCAGCCCGAGGCGGAGCTGTACGGCGACTGGGCGATCGAGCCCCTGACACAGAGCCTGGAGAGCCTGCGCAGCGAACTGACCGAGCAGCACGTCCTGGTCGCCCGGCTGGGCGACGAGGTGGTCGGCGCCGTCCGCGGTCACGTCGACGCCGAGGGGATCGGCCGGATAGGGCATCTGGTGGTCCACCCCCGGATGCAACGCCACGGCCTGGGCGGCCGCCTGCTGGACGCGCTGGAGCGCCGGATGGCCGAGGGCGGCCGCCCGGTGACGGCCTACCGACTGTTCACCGGCCACCGCAGCCTCGGCAACCTGCGGCTGTACGCCCGCCAGGGCTACCGGCAGACCGCCGTCGAGCCGGTCACCAACCGGCTGAGCTTCGTGCACCTGGAGAAGCCGGTCGCCACCCCGCTCGCCCGGACCGCCTGATCCGGGGCCGTACCCGGGCATCCCCGACGCCGCCACCATCCGGACCGCCCGGTGGCGGCGTCGAGGCGTTCCACCCCGATCCCCGAAGGCCCGTGTCCGCAATGCGGACAGTCGGGCCCGAACAGTTGGGCGTCCATCGGCCCATCTGTTTTACTGGCTCACATGACTGCGACGACGAACTGGACCCCCACCGGCACGCTGCCGGCAGGTGAGCGTGCCATGTGCCGTCGAATGTGTCACTGCTGAGGGCCATCGCCCCCGGCACCCGTCGCGGGTGCCACCCCCTCGCGCCCCGAAGCGAGACTCCGGCGCCGCTCCCGCCCGTGCGAGCGCGCCCCCTCCCGGAACCCCGGAATCCCCGGACCCTCCCCTCCGGCGTGCCCGCCCACCCGCGGCCGTCGATGACTCGTTAGGGCCACGCCGTCGCGCGGCCCGGCCGTTCTACGGCCACGATCAAGAGGTGGCAGGTCCGGATCCCCCTGGCGAGGCGTCGTAGGACACCGCCGACCGCACCCCGGTCGGGCGGCCGAAACCGTCGCCCGCCCCCGACCCACGGAAGCAGCTGTGATCACCACCACGGACCTGACGAAGGTCTACCGTTCCCGAGGCCGCGAGGTGACCGCCCTCGCCGGCGTCGACCTGCACGTCCGCCCGGGCGAGGTCTACGGAGTCGTCGGCACCAGCGGTGCCGGCAAGTCCACCCTCATCCGCTGCGTGAACATGCTGGAGCGCCCGACCTCCGGCACGGTCACCGTGGACGGGGTCGAGCTCACGGCGCTGTCCGGCGGCGAGAACCGGGCCGGCAGGGAACTGCGCGAGGCGCGCCGCCGGATCGGCATGGTCTTCCAGCACTTCAACCTGCTCTCCTCCCGCACCGTGCAGCAGAACGTCGAACTCCCGCTGGAGATCATCGGCCTGGACCGCACCCAGCGCCGCCGCCGGGCCGCCGAACTGCTCGACCTGGTCGGCCTCGCCGACAAGGCCCGCAGCTACCCCAACCAGCTGTCCGGCGGCCAGAAGCAGCGCGTGGGCATCGCCCGCGCCCTGGCCGGCGACCCCAAGGTGCTGCTCTCCGACGAGGCCACCTCGGCGCTCGACCCGGAGACGACCCGCTCGATCCTCAAGCTGCTGCGCGACCTCAACCAGCAGCTGGGCCTGACGGTCCTGCTGATCACCCACGAGATGGACGTCATCAAGTCCGTCTGCGACTCCGCCGCCCTGATGCGCGGCGGCCGGGTGGTGGAGTCCGGCGAGCTGACCGACCTGCTGGCCGAGCCCGGCTCCGAGCTGGCCCGCGAGCTGTTCCCGCTGAGCGAGTTCGGCACCGGCCACCCCGGCGCGACCGTGCTGGAGATCACCTTCCAGGGCGACACCCCGGCGCAGCCGTTCGTCTCCCAGCTGGCCCGCACCTACCAGATCGACATCAACATCCTCGGCGCCGCGGTGGAGACCATCGCCGGCCGGATGGTCGGCCGGATGCGGGTCGAGCTGCCCGGCGGCCACCAGGACAACGTGGTGCCGATCGGCTACCTGCGCGAGCAGGGCCTCCAGGTGGACGTGATCGGCGCGGCGAACGGAGCGGTGGCATGAGCGGCCTGAGCTGGGACCAGATGCAGGACCTGATGTGGCCCGCCACCCAGGAGACCTTCCAGATGGTCGGGGTCGCGACCCTGTGCACCGTGCTGCTCGGTCTGCCGCTCGGCGTCCTGCTGGTGCTCACCTCCAAGGGCGGCGCGCTGCAGAACCAGCCGGTGAACAAGGTGCTCGGCGCGGTGGTGAACCTCACCCGCTCGCTGCCGTTCATCATCCTGATGATCGCGCTGATCTCCTTCACCCGCTGGCTGACCGGCAACTCCCTGGGCTGGCAGGCCGCGACCGTCCCGCTGACCGTCGGCGCGATCCCGTTCTTCGCCCGGCTGGTCGAGACCTCCGTCCGGGAGGTCGACCGCGGACTGGTCGAGGCCGTGCAGGCGATGGGCGGCAGCACCTGGACGCTGGTCCGCAAGACGCTGGTGCCCGAGGCGCTGCCCGGCATCGTCGCCTCCGTCACCACCACGGTCATCGCGCTGATCGGCTACTCGGCGATGGCCGGCACGGTCGGCGGCGGCGGCCTCGGCGACCTCGCCTACCGCTACGGCTACCTGCGCTTCGAGACCGCCTTCATGTGGATCATCGTGGCCGAGATCGCGATCATCGTCACGATCATCCAGCTGGCCGGCGACTACGCCGTGCGCCGGCTCGCCAACCGGGGCCGCGGCGGCGGACGCACCCGCCTGCTCCGCCCGCGCGCCACCACCCCCGACGAGGACCTCGTCGCCTCCTAGACCTCCCACGTCCGACCTCCGGACGCGGCTCCCCGCATCACGCAGAAAGGCACTTTTCGTGCGCAACGTTGTGAAGTCCATCAGTGTCCTCGCCACCGCCGGCCTCGCCCTGTCGCTGGCCGCCTGCGGCAGCTCGGGTTCGTCCTCCTCGGACCCGAACGCCCCGCTGAAGGTCGTGGCCAGCCCGACCCCGCACGCGAAGATCCTCAAGTTCGTCGAGGACAACCTCGCGGCCAAGGCGGGCCTCAAGCTCGACATCAAGGAGGTCACGGACTACGTGACCCCCAACACGGCGGTGCAGGACGGTTCGGCCGACGCCAACTACTTCCAGCACCTCCCGTACCTGGAGGACTTCAACAAGAAGAACGGCACGGACATCGTGTCGGTCGAGCCGGTGCACCTGGAGCCGCTCGGCGTCTACTCCAAGAAGGTCAAGTCGCTCAACGACCTGCCGGAGGGCGCCACCGTCGGCCTGCCGAACGACGCCACCAACGAGGGCCGCGCGCTCAAGCTGCTCGCCGACAACAAGCTGATCACCCTCAAGGACGGCGCCGGCACCGCCGCCACCCCGGCGGACGTCACCGGCAACCCGAAGAACCTCAAGTGGAAGGAGCTGGAGGCCGCCCAGATCCCCCGCTCCCTCCCCGACCTCGACGCCGGTGTGATCAACGGCAACTACGCGATCGACTCCGGTCTCAAGCCGACCACCGACGCGCTGGTGCTGGAGAAGGCCGAGGGCAACCCGTACGCCAACATCCTCGCCGTCAAGAAGGGCAAGGAGAACGACCCGCGGGTGAAGAAGCTGGCCGAGCTGCTGCACTCCGACGAGGTCAAGAAGTACATCAACGACACCTTCCAGGGCGCGGTCATCCCGGCCTTCTGACCGGGCCGACCGTCGTACGGTCACACCCCGCGCAGCGCCCGACCAGGCCCCCGCCGCACCTCGGCGGGGGCCTGATCGGGCAGTATGCACCAGGGACACCACGGCAGACCGGGTTCTGACGTACCGTCGTGCGGGCGGCGCACCGCGTGACGGCCGGTGCGCGACGGAGGCGTACGGTGTTGTGTTCACGACCCGGCGAGGAGAGACGGCATGGCAGCGAGCTTCCCCGAGACCGCCATCAGCACCGAACGGCTGCTGCTGCGGCCCCTTGCGGAGGACGACGCCCCCGGCCTGGCCACCATGATGGCCGACGACCTCGTGCTGGCCTGGACCGATCTCCCGCACCCCTTCACCGAGGCCCACGCGGCCGAGCTCGTCCGCACCCTCGCCCCCGCCCACCGCGCCGCCGGGCGCGGCATCGTCTTCGCCGTCACCGAGCACCTCACCCAGCGCCTGGTCGGGCTGGTCGAACTGCGCAACACCGACTGGCGGCTGCGCAGCACCGAGATCTCCTACGTCACCGCCGTCTGGGCACGCGGCGAGGGCTACGCCCCGGAGGCCGTCCTCGGCGTCGCCCAGTGGCTGTTCGAGGACCGGGGCTTCCTGCGCCTGGAACTGCGCACCGCCGCCGGGAACACCGCCGCCCAGCAGGTCGCCCAGAAGATCGGCGGCATCAGCGAGGGCGTGCTGCGCAGCGCCTGGATAGTCCGCGGCGAGTCCGGCGAGACCGGGGGGGACGGCCGCAGCGATCTGATCCTGTGGAGTCTGCTCCCGGAGGACCTGGAGTCGCCCGGACTGCACCGCGACGGCTGGCACGGCGACCACCGCTACGCGCTGCGCGACTGATCCCGCCGCTGGTCACCCCACCCGGCGCGGACATGTGTGCGGGATGTCGGCCTCCGGACGACCGCACCCGGTAGCCTCTCACCGGTGCCACACAGCGGGCCCCGCGGAGTCGGCGCAGCACCGCCGACCCGACGCAGCCGACGCAGCGCCGTCGGCACCGGACCGCCGGCGCGACGAGCCGCGCATCGAGTCGAGGGAGAACGGCCGCAGATGGCTGACCGGATCACGGTCATCGGGTGGGACGGTACGCCGCTGACCGAGGCCGCCGGCGCGGCCCTCGCCGCGGCGACCCTGGTGGCCGGAGCGCCCTACCAACTGGACGCCCTCCCGGTACCGGAGGGGGCGGAGCGGTTCGCCCTCGGCAACGTCCAGCAGGCCGCCCGCAGGATCGCCGAGCACCGCGGCGCCGCCGTCGTGGTCGCCGAGGGCGATCCGGGCTTCTTCGGCGTGGTGCGCACCCTGCGCCGCCCCGAGTACGGCCTCGAACTCGAAGTCCTGCCCGCCGTCTCCTCGGTCGCCACCGCCTTCGCCCGGGCCGGCATGCCCTGGGAGGACGCCCAGGTGGTCAGCGCCCACGGCGGACGGCTGCGCCGGGCGGCCAACATCTGCCGGGCCCACCCCAAGGTCGCGGTGCTCACCGCCCCGGGCGCCGGGCCGGGCGAACTCGCCCTGATGCTGCGCGGGGTGCACCGGACCTTCGTGGTCTGCGAGGCCCTCGGCACCCCGGAGGAGGACGTCACCGTCCTCACCTCCGACCGGATCGCCGACCACACCTGGCGCGACCCCAACGTGGTGCTGGTGATCGGCGGCGGCGCCCAGGCCGGCGCGGTCGGCGAGGCGGCCGGCTGGCTGGCCGGGCGCCCGCTGGGCTACCCGGGCGCGGACCGCGGCTGGGCGCTCCCCGGCGACGCCTACGCGGGCGCGGGGCGCACGGAAGGCGAGCCGGGCGCGTCGGAGGCGCTGCCCGCGCACGTGCGCGCCCTGGTGCTGGCCCGTCTGGGTGCACGTCCCGGGGACCTGGTCTGGTCGGTCGGCGGGGGCAGCGGCGCCCTCGCGGTGGAGGCGGCCCGGTTCGGCGCCGCCGTGGTCGCGGTCGAGTCCTCCCGCTCGGCCTGTGCCCGGCTCACCGTCAACGCCCGCCGGTACGGGGTCGAGGTGGAGGCGGTCTACGGGCAGGGCCCCGAGGTGCTCGGCGGACTGCCGGAGCCGGACGCCGCGGTGGTGGAGTCCGGCGGCCTCGACGTCGTGCGGGCGGTACTGGCCCGCCGGCCCGAGCGCTTCGTCGCCCTGGCCCGGACCTTCGGCGAGGCCGAGGAGATCCGCCGGGCCATCGTCGGGGCCGGCTACCGGGCGGACGGCGCGCTGCTCCAGTCCACCCCGCTGCGGGCCGCCGAGGAGGGCGGCGCACTGACGCTCGGAGCGGGCGCGGACGGCGCACTGCTGCTCTGGGGTGAGCAGATCGTGTGAAGGGCTCGGGCACGCGCCGGGGCTGCCGGGCGGACCGTGCGGTGATCCAGGTCGCATCCGGACACCGATTCGAGAGGTCACCGCGCCGGGCCGGTAGTGTGGCGTCCCAGGCGGCTGCAGCCGCCGGCGACCCACCCGATTCGGTCGGTTTGTCACCTTTTTGACGTGGTGCAACCCGGTTCCGCTCGGAGTGTGGGCAATTCGACGGGCCGCCTGCCGGACCTGGAGAATGCCGTAGGGTCCGGTGCGGTCGTGCCGGTTGCTCCGGGTTGTCGTTGATTCAGACGGCGCACCGTCCGTCCGGGCGGGGCCCGGGCCGGGGTGCCGCAGCGCGCCGGAAGGACTTGGGCCGCAGCGCCACGGCGCGGCGGCCACGTGTGGTTGAGGGGCGGGTCGGTGCAGGCCCGGCCCGTGCGGATGGGCGCTGCGGTCGGTGATCGCGTCGCCAAGGGGCGCGGCAGCGGCCTGGAAGGAGCTTTGACAATGACCGATGGCGGCCACGTCCCGGGCGAGGGACTGCCGGAGCACCTGCACGTCGGGCCCGGCCCGCTCGGCGGACCGGAGGGCGTCGCGGGCGTTGCACCCTTGCAGGGCGTCGCGACCGACGGCGTGCTCCCCGACCCGGCGGCGCCGCTCGGCGGCCTGCCCGGCGCGGGTGTGATCCCGCCCCAGGCGCAGCCGGTCTTCGAGGGGCAGTCGAACTTCACCGTCCCCGGCGTGCCCTCCCCGGCGTCCCCGGGCGACGGCTGGACCGTCGACCAGGGCGCCGCCCCGCGCCCGGCCTTCCACTTCGTCGACCAGCCGGACGGGCTGGACGATGACGACGACGTCCTGCTGATGCCCGGTCCGCAGGGCTCCTGGGGCGCCGACCAGGCGCCGTTCGCGCCGCAGCCGGACGGCACCCCGGTCGAGCCGTCCTGGCCGCCGGTCGACCCGCCGGTGCTCGGCGGCGAGCCCGTCCAGCAGCAGCCGCTCCACGCCGCCCCGGCCCAGCCGCAGGCGCAGCAGCCGATGACGCAGGCTCAGCAGCCGCGCCGTCCGCTGCACGCCGGCCCGCCGATCCCGGACCCGTCGCTGATGACCGGCCAGGTGCCGGTCCGTTCGCTGGCCGACCGCGGCCCCTCGCAGGGCGGCACGCCGGCGCACGGCATCCCGGTGGTCGGCCGGCCGCCGATGGGCGAGACCGTCGCGCCGACGGCACCCGTCGTGCCGCAGGCCGCCCCGACGGCGCCCGCCGCGCCGGTGCCCCCGGTGATCGGTACGGTCGAGGGCGGGCCCGAGGTTCACCAGGTCCCGCAGGGCCAGGGCTACCAGCAGGTGCCGCTGGCCTCGCAGCCGGTCGAGGGGATGCTGGCCGTCGAGACGGTCGGTGCCATCGAGGTGGTCGAGGTCGTCGAGCTGCCGGACGCCGTCCACGTTGTGCCGGTCGCCGAGGCCGTCCCGGTCCAGCCCGCCGTCGAGGCCGACCCGGCCGTCACGGTCGAGCCGGTTCCGGCGGAGGCCGCCGTCCCGTCGGTCGCCGAGGCCTTGGTGGCCCCCGTGGCCCCCGTGGCGGAGAGCGCCGCGATCGAGACCGTGGTCGTCGAGGCCACCGCCCCGGAGACCGGCGTGCCCGAGGGCGCTGCCGAGCCCGTTGCGGCGGAGGCCGCCGTCCCCGCCGAGCAGGCCGAGGCCGCCGCCCCGGCCGGTCCGCCGCGCCGGATCTCCGCCTTCCTCGCCGCGCCGACCCCGCACGGCCTGCCCAAGGTCGGCGCGGCCCAGCAGGTTCCGGTGGTCGAGGAGGCGGCGCAGGAGCAGCCGGTCCCCATAGCGGCCGCCGAGGCGCCGCAGGCCGTCGAGGTCCCGCCGGCCGCCGAGCCGGTCCCGGTCGTCGAGGTACCGGTCGTCGAGGCGGCTCCGGCCGTCGTGGCCGAGCCGGTCGCCGAGACCGCCGCCGGTACCGGTGAGATGCCCTCCGGTCAGGCCGTCGCGGAGACCGGCGAGGCCGTCGAGGTTGCTGGAACGATCGAGGTCGCCGAGGCCGTCGGGCCGGAGCCGGTCGCCGAGGCCGCCGCCGCCGAACCGGCTGCCGTCGAGCCCGCCGTCGCCGAGGGCGAGCAGGCGGAGGCCGTGCCGGCGGAGGCACCCGTCGAGGCCCCGGCCGAGCCGGTCGCGGAGCAGACCGAGCAGCCGGAGCAGCCCGTCGAGGCCGTCGCCCCGGAGACCGTCGAGCAGCCCGCCGAGGCCGCCGCTCCGGAGACCGAGCAGCAGCCGACCGCCGAGGCCGTCGAGCAGCCCGTGGAGGCCCCGGCCGCCGAGCCGGACCCGGCCGAGGCCCCGGCCGAGCCGGCCGCGACCGTCGCCGCACCGGAGGCCGCCCAGGAGGAGGCCCCCGCCGTCGAGCAGCCCGAGGCCCAGGCCGAACAGCCCGCTGAGCAGGCCGAGCAGCCCCCGGCGGCCCCGGTCGCCGAGGAGCCGCAGCCCGAGGCCCCGGCCGAGCAGCCCGCGGCCGAACAGCCTGAGCAGCCCGAGCCGGCCGAGCAGACCGATCCCGCCGTGCCGGTCGAGGCCGAGGCCGGGGCGGAGTCCGCCGCCCCCGCCGCCGAGGGCGAGCAGCCCGCCGACTCCGCCGAGCCCGAGCAGCCCGCCGAGCCCCGCGGCCCCGCCGCCCCCGGCTACGACGAGGCCGGCCGCGACGCCGTCCACCAGGTGATCCGCGAGCGCCGCGACATCCGCAACGGCTTCCGCCCGGACCCGATCCCGCACGAGGTGCTGATCCGGGTCCTGGAGGCCGCCCACACCGCGCCCAGCGTCGGCTACTCCCAGCCCTGGGACTTCGTGGTGATCCGTTCGGCGAAGACCCGCAAGCGGATGCACGCCCTGGCCGAGCGCCAGCGCGAGGCGTACGCGGACTCGCTGCCGAAGGGCCGGGCCAAGCAGTTCCGGGAGATCAAGATCGAGGCGATCCTCGACACCCCGGTGAACATCGTGGTCACCGCCGACCGCACCCGCGGCGGTCGGCACACCCTCGGTCGGCACACCCAGCCGCAGATGGCCCCGTACTCGGCCGCCCTGGCCGTCGAGAACCTCTGGCTGGCCGCCCGCGCCGAAGGCCTGGGCGTCGGCTGGGTGAGCTTCTTCGACGACGAGGAGCTGGTCCGCGAGCTCGGCCTGCCCGAGCACCTGGAGGTCGTCGCCTACCTGTGCGTCGGCTTCGTCGACGAGTTCCCGGACGAGCCCGAGCTCGAGCAGCAGGGCTGGGCGAAGAAGCGCCCGCTCGCCTGGGTCGTCCACGAGGAGCAGTACGGCAACCGCGCGCTGCCCGGCGAGGAGCCGCAGAGCCTGCTCGCCGACACCCTGCGCGGCATCCGCCCGCTGGACGCCAAGGCGCTCGGCGAGGCCTGGGACCGCCAGAAGCGGATGACCAAGCCGGCCGGCTCGCTCGGCATGCTGGAGATCATCTCCGCCCAGCTGTGCGGCCTGTCCCGCAAGTGCCCGCCGCCGATCCCGGAGCCCGCCTGCGTGGCGATCTTCGCGGGCGACCACGGCGTGCACGCCCAGGGCGTCAGCCCCTGGCCGCAGGAGGTGACCGCCCAGATGGTGGCCAACTTCCTGGCCGGGGGAGCGGTGATCAACTCCTTCGCCAAGCAGATCGGCACCGAGGTCTGCGTGGTGGACGTCGGCGTCGCCGCCGAGCTGCCGCAGGCCGTCCAGCAGGGGCACGCCACCGGCCTGCTGCCGCGCAAGGTCCGGCCCGGCACGGCCGACATGACCCAGGGCCCGGCGATGACCCGCGAGGAGGCCCTCCAGGCGGTCGAGGTCGGCATCGAGACCGCCCGCGACCTGGTCGCGGCGGGCAACAAGGCGCTGGTCACCGGCGACATGGGCATCGCCAACACCACCGCCTCGGCCGCCCTGATCTCGGTGTTCACCGGCCTCGACCCGGCCGAGGTGACCGGCCGCGGCACCGGCATCGACGACGAGACCCACGCCCGCAAGATCGAGGTCGTCCGCGCGGCGCTGGCCCTGCACCAGCCCGACCCGAACGACCCGATCGGCGTCCTGGCCGCCGTCGGCGGCCTGGAGCACGCGGCCATCGCCGGCTTCCTGCTGGGCGCCGCCTCGCTGCGCACCCCGGTGGTGCTGGACGGCGTGATCGCCGGCTCGGCCGCACTGGTCGCCAAGGCGATCGCCCCCGAGGTGCTGGCCGCCTGCATCGCCGGCCACCGCTCCGCCGAGCCCGGCCACCAGGCCGCGCTGGCGAAGCTGGGCCTGCGTCCGCTGATCGACCTGGACCTGCGGCTCGGCGAGGGCACCGGTGCCCTGCTGGCCCTGCCGCTGGTGCAGAGTGCCGCCCGCGCGATGCACGATGTAGCCACCTTCGACTCCGCCGGGGTCACCGAGAAGGCCTGACGCACCACCGCACCGCTCCGCGGACCGGCCCGAGGGCGCGCCGGCCCGCGGAGCGGTGTACTTGCCGCCCGGTCTCCGGAGCGGCGCACCACCCGCACCGCCCCCTCATCCCGATCAGGAGCACCGCCGATGAGCGCGCCCACCCCGCACCCCGGCACCGAGGGCCGGACCCCGTACCCGGTCGGTCTGCTGCTGGCCGGACGTCGCGTCGTCGTGGTCGGCGGCGGCCAGGTCGCGCAGCGCCGGTTGCCCGCCCTGATCGCCTCCGGCGCCGAGCTGCACCTGATATCCCCGGCCACCACCCCCGCCGTCCAGGCCATGGCCGACGCGGGCGAGCTGACCTGGCACGCCCGCCCGTACGCGGACGGGGACCTGGCCGGCACCTGGTACGTCCTGGTCGCCACCGACGACCCGGCGGTCAACGCCGCGGTCAGCGCGGAGGCCGAGCGCGAGCGGGTGTTCTGCTCCCGCAGCGACGACGCGGCCGCCGCCACCGCCTGGACGCCGGCCAGCGGCCGCGACGCCGGCGCCACCGTCGCCGTGCTCACCGGTGACCCGCGGCACTCCGCCGCCCTGCGCGACGCCATCGTCGGCGGCCTCCGGGACGGCTCGCTGGCCGCCCGCTCCTACCGCTCGCACGGCGCCGGGGTGGCGCTGGTCGGCGGCGGCCCCGGCGACCCGGACCTGATCACCGTGCGCGGCCGCCGGCTGCTCGCCGACGCCGACGTCGTGGTGGCCGACCGCCTCGCCCCGCGCGAGCTGCTCGCCGAACTCCCCGAGCACGTCGAGGTGATCGACGCCTCCAAGATCCCGTACGGGCGCCAGATGGCCCAGGAGGCGATCAACGAGTCGCTGATCGAGCACGCCAAGGCCGGCAAGTTCGTGGTCCGGCTCAAGGGCGGCGACCCGTACGTCTTCGGCCGCGGCGGCGAGGAGCTGCTGGCCTGCGCCGAGGCGGGCATCCCGGTCACCGTGGTGCCCGGCATCTCCAGCTCGATCAGCGTCCCGGAGACGGCCGGCATCCCGGTCACCCACCGCGGGCTGACCCAGGAGTTCACCGTGGTCTCCGGCCACGTCGGGCCGGACGACCCGCGGTCGGTCACCAACTGGGCGGCCGTCGCCGGGCTGACCGGCACCCTGGTGCTGCTGATGGCCGTGGACAAGATCGGCGCCATCGCCGCCAAGCTGGTCGAGCACGGCCGCCCGGCCTCGACCCCGGTCGCGATCGTCCAGGAGGGCACCACCGCCGCCCAGCGCCGGGTGGACGCCACCCTGGCCACCGTCGCCGCCGTGGTCGAGGCCGAGGGCGTCAAGCCCCCGGCGGTGATCGTGGTCGGCGACGTGGTGAACGTGCTGGCCGCCGCCGTCCGGCCCTGAACGTGACGCGCGGGAAGTCGGCCGGTCCGACTTCCCGCTCCGCGCTCCCCCCTACTCCAAGGACTGCTCCGTCCAGATGACCTTCCCGGTCGCCGTGTAGCGCGTCCCCCAGCGGTCCGCGAACTGCGCGACCAGGAACAGCCCGCGCCCGCCCTCGTCCTCGGTCGCCGCGTACCGCAGGTGCGGCGAGGTGCTGCTGCCGTCCGACACCTCGCAGATCAGCGAGCGGTCGCGGATCAGCCGCACCCGGATCGCCCCGGAGCCGTACCGGATCGCGTTGGTCACCAGTTCGCTCAGGATCAGTTCGGTGACGAACGCGGCCTCGTCCAGCCCCCAGTCCGCCAGCCGCCGCGCCACCTGCTCCCGCACCGCCCCCACCGCCGCCGGTTCGGCGGGCACCTCCCACTGCGCGACCCGGTCCGCCGCCAGCACCCTGGTCTCCGCGACCAGCAGCGCGATGTCGTCCTCCGGATGCGCCGGCAGCATCACCCCGAGCACGTCCGCGCAGGTCTGCTCGGGCGTGCGCGGCGGCCCGCCCAACGCCGCCCGCAGCAGCTCCAGGCCCTCGTCGATGTCCCGCTCGCGGGCCTCCACCAGCCCGTCCGTGTACAGCACCAGCCGACTGCCCTCGGCCAGCTCCAGCTCGACGGTCTCGAACGGCAGCACCGCCAGCCCCAGCGGCGGACCGGTCGGCAGCTCCGGGAACACCACCCGGCCCTGCGGGTCCACCACGGCCGGCGGCGGGTGCCCGGCACCGGCCAGCGTGCAGCGCCGGGACACCGGGTCGTAGATCGCGTACAGGCAGGTCGCCCCGGTCAGGCCGGCGCTCCCGTCGTCGCCCGCCTCCTCCTGGTCGATGCGGTTCACCAGCTCGTCCAGATGGCCCAGCAGTTCGTCCGGCGGCAGGTCGAGCGTCGAGAAGTTGTGGATCGCGGTCCGCAGCCGCCCCATCGTCGCCGCCGCGTGCAGCCCGTGGCCGACCACGTCGCCGACCACCAGCGCCACCCGCGCGCCCGGCAGCGGGATCACGTCGTACCAGTCGCCGCCCACCCCGGCCTGGGCCGGCAGGTAGCGGTGCGCCACCTCCAGCGCGTCCTGCTCCGGCAGGCTGCGCGGCAGCAGGCTGTGCTGGAGCGTCACCGCCATGGCGTGCTCGCGGGTGTACCGGCGGGCGTTGTCGACGCACACCGCCGCGTGCGCCACCAGCTCCTCGGCCAGCCTCAGGTCCTCCGGCTCGAACGGCTCCGGCCGCTCCGCCCGCCAGAACCGGACCACCCCCAGCAGCACCCCGCGCGCCCGCAGCGGCACCCGCACCAGCGAGTGCACCCCGTACGCCAGCAACTGCTCCGAGTGCTCCGGGTCCTGCGCCCGCCAGTCCCGGGCCCGCGCCAGCTCCGG
This sequence comes from Kitasatospora sp. NPDC089797, assembly GCF_040684795.1. Lineage (NCBI taxonomy): Bacteria > Bacillati > Actinomycetota > Actinomycetes > Kitasatosporales > Streptomycetaceae > Kitasatospora > Kitasatospora sp. NPDC089797. The sequence goes on from NZ_JBFBGS010000002.1 coordinate 145,200, forward strand.
CTCCAGGCGCGACAGGCCGCTGTCCAGGGTCGCGGCGAGCGGGGTGGCGGGCACCACGTCCAGGACGGTGCCCACCGGGTGGAACGGCGCGTCGTCCCTGACCCCGGCCAACGCGGCCCGGCACATCCGGCCCAGCGGGGCGCCCGGCGGGAGCTCCTCACCGGCCGGCACCTGCTCGGCGAGGTCCACCGTCACGAAGTCCGCGAAGCGCGGCACCGCGACCTGCGCCAGCTCCTCCGCGGTCCGGGTCACGTCCAGCGAACTGCCCACCGTCATCCCGGCGTCGTACAGCAGCCGCAGCCGCCGTTGCGCGCCCTCGGCCCGGCCGGTCAGCGCCCGCAGCTCGGTGGAGTCGCGCAGCGTGGCGACGCAGCCGGGCGGACCGCCGTCCCGGTCGGTCAGCCGGACGTTCACCGCGAGCAGCCGCTCCCCGGCCAGCACCACCTCGTCGGTCACCGGCCGGTCGGCGGTCAGCAGCTCCAGCGGGGCGGGCTCCAGGCCCAGGTCGGTCACCGGGCGGCCCTCGGCGTCCGGCGGCAGGTCCAGCAGCCGGCGCGCCTCGTCGTTGCAGAGCAGCAGCCGCCCGTCCCCGCCGATGATCACGACGCCCTCGCGCACCGCGTGCAGCACGGCCGCGTGGTGCTCGTACATCCTGGTCATCTCGACCGGTCCCAGCCCGTGGGTCTGCCGCCGCAGCCGTCGGCTGATCAGGGCCGTGCCCAGGGTCGCCAGGCCTATCGCCCCCGCCGCCGCGCCCAGCACCACCGGCAACTGGCGCTCGCTCGCCGTCGACACCGAGCTCAGGGTGACCCCTGCCGAGACCAGCCCGGCCACCGAGCCGTCCGGCGCGTCCACCGGTACCACCGCCTGGACCAGCGGGCCGAGGGTGCCGGTGAGGTGCTCGGTCACCACCTGGCCGTGCAGCGCGGGTTCGTACGTGCCGACGAACTTCTTGCCGATCCGGGCCGGGTTGGGGTGGGTGTAGCGGATGCCCTGGTCGTTCAGCACGACGATGAAGTCCACCCCCGAGGACGCCCGCGCGGCCTCCGCCCTCGGCTGGAGCACCGCGGTCGGGTCGGGGGAGCGCAGCGCCGCCACCATCCCCGGCGAGTTGGCGAAGGCCTGGGCGACCGCCACCGACCGGTTGCGCGCCTCGTGGTCGGCGTCGTTGCGCGACTGCACCACCAGCGCCACCGCGGCCCCCGCCACCAGCAGCAGCACGATCAGGATCTGCAGCGCGAACACCTGCCCGGCCACCGAGCGGTGCCGCGCCGGTCGTGACCGCTCGGTGCGGGGCAGCTGTTGCCGACCGTGTGGGCGCCCACCGGAGGAACCGGCGTCGCCGGTGGCACCAGAGGCCGACGGAGCCCAGGATCGGCCCGCAAATCGGGCCATACGGTCATATTTGCACTCTGGCTAGCCCGGGACCACCCCGTCCCTTCGGCCGTTTGGCCTTCCCCGCCCGGGCTTGGCAAGATCGCAGGGTGTCCGAACCCAGCACCATCACCGACCCCGCCGACCCCCGCCTCGCCGACTACACCGGCCTCACCGACGTCGAGCTGCGCCGTCGACGCGAACCCGCCGAAGGCCTGTTCATCGCCGAGGGCGAGAAGGTCATCCGCCGCGCCCTCGCGGCCGGCTACCGGATGCGGTCGATGCTGCTGACCGCCAAGTGGCTCGACGTCATGGCCGACGTCATCGCCGACGCCGACGCCCCCGTCCACGTGGTCGAACCCGCGCTCGCCGAGGCCGTCACCGGCTACCACGTCCACCGCGGCGCCCTCGCCTCGATGGAGCGCAAGCCCCTCCCGGACGCCGCCGAGGTGCTCACCGGGGCCCGCCGGGTCGCCGTCCTCGAAGGCCTGGTCGACCACACCAACCTCGGCGCCATCTTCCGCAGCGCCGCCGCCCTCGGGATGGACGCCGTCCTGCTCTCACCGGACTGCGCCGACCCGCTCTACCGCCGCGCCGTCAAGGTCTCCATGGGCGCGGTCTTCGCGGTTCCGTACGCCCGCCTCGACCCCTGGCCCGCCAGCCTCGACACCGTCCGCGAGGCCGGCTTCACCCTCCTCGCCCTCACCCCCGCCGACACCGCCGTCGACCTGGCCGGCCTCGCGCCCCACACCCTCCCCAGGACGGCCCTCCTGCTCGGCGCCGAAGGCGACGGCCTCACCCCCCGGGCCATCGCCGCCGCCCACCACGCGGTCCGCATCCCCATGGCCCACGGCATCGACTCCCTCAACGTCGGCGCCGCAGCCGCCGTCGCCTTCTACGGCGTCACCACCCCCTGACCCCTCCCACACCACCGCACGGGAAGTCGACCCATCCGACTTCCTGCGCGCGCCACCGGGACTTCGGCCCTGCGCCTGCCCACGTCCGAGGCCTGCCGCTGTACAGGAAGTCGACGCAGCCGACTTCTCGTGCGCGCCACCGAGGGCTACGACGCTCCGCCGACCGGCGATGTGCCGCAGCGTCAGCCGCTCCCCGCACCGGAAGTCGGCCGGTCCGACGTCCTGCGCCGGAGCCGCTCAGCCCGCCGGGGCGGTCGGCGGGGCCGGGGCGGCGGCCGGGGGAGGAGTGGTGAGGCCGGTGCCGCCGGAGGCGCCGGCGCCGGGCCAGGATTCGTCCATCGTGCCGTCGGCACGCACGGTGTAGCGGGTGGAGACGGCCGCGCCGGTGGCGGCCACGCGCTCCTCGCGGACGACCGCGCTGCCGTCCAGGCGCCAGGTGGCCGTGGCCTGCGGGTCGGCGGTCGAGGTCCGGGCGGTGGTGGCGACCGGGTTGTCCCCGGTGAAGGTGTAGAGCTGCACCAGGTCGACCGGCACCGAGCCCTCCGCCCGCCGCAGCACCACGACCGCGGCCGGCTGGCCCTTGTACCGGGCCGGCAGCACCGCGCTCAGCGTGACCTGCGGCCCGCCCGGGACGGAGTGTCCGTCCTTCATGGTGACGGCGTTCCCGCCCGCCGCGTCGGGGTAGCTCCGGTTGGGCCAGTCGACCACCGGTCCGGGCCCCTGCGCGGGCGCCAGCGCGCTGTCCGCCGTGCCGCGCGCGGCCGCCGGGAGCGGGGACGCGGAGGCCTGCGGCGCGACGTCCACCGAGTTCCGGGCGGCTGCCTGCTCGCCTCCGGCGCCGCCACCGCCTCCGGTGCCCGCCGTCGCGGTCTGCCCGACCACCGGCCGGGCCCCTTGGTTGCTCCGGTTCTCGCAGCCCTGCGCCGCCGCGATGGCCAGCGCGACGCCGATGGTGACGGTGACGAAGACCACCAGCCGCTGCCGCAGCAGGCGCTGCCGCGCGGTTCCGGGCCGCCCGCCGGGAACGGGGGTGTGCTGACGGTCCCGGGGCCGCGGGCGGCCGGGCGGCGGGGTCTGCGACCGGTCGCGCAGCTGACGGGTGACGGGCGTGGCCTCGGGCCGGGGGAGCGGGGCACCCTGCGGGCGTCGCGCCGGGGTCCCGGGGGCCTGCCCGCCCGGACGGCCCGCTGCTGCCCGGGCGCGCGGCGCCGGTGCTGCGGCTTCGGCGGGGCGGCCGGGGGCGGGGACGCCCCGCCCGTCCTCCTGGTGCACCGCCCGTACCGCCTCGGCGGCCGGGGCGGGGGCGGCGGCCTGGGCCGGTCCCCGACGGGCGCCGCGCCCGCCGCCGGCGGCGGCCGCACCGCGGGCGGCCAGTTCGCTGAGCCGCTCGTGCAGCGCGGCGGCGCCGGGCCGTTCGGCGGGCTCCTTGGCCAGGCAGGCCCGGATGAGCGGCGCGAGCTGCGGCGGGACGGCCGACAGGTCGGGTTCCTCGTGGACGACCCGGTAGAGCATGACCTCGGAGGACGCCCCGGACCCGAACGGGGTGTCCCCGGTGAGCGCGTAGGCGAGGGTGGCCCCGAAGGCGAAGACGTCGGTGGCCGGGGTGACGGCGACGCCGCGCACCTGTTCGGGGGCGAGGAAGCCGGGTGAGCCGACCGCGGTGCCGACGTGGGTGAGGGTGCTGGCGCCGCGCGACCACGCGATGCCGAAGTCGATGATCCGCGGACCGCGGGGCGAGAGCAGGATGTTGGAGGGCTTGAGATCGCGGTGGACGACCCCGGCCTCGTGCACCTTGACCAGTCCGTCGGCCAGCGCGGCGCCGATCCGGGCGGCCTCCGGCCAGCTCATCGGCCCTTCGTCGCCGACCCGCTTGTAGAGCGAGGGCCCGGGCACGTAGGCGGTGGCGAGCCAGGGGCGGTCGGCCTCGATGTCGGAGCCGACGACGCGGGCGGTACAGCCGCCGCGGATCCGGGAGGCGGCGGCGATCTCACGGGCGAAGCGGGTGCGGAACTCCTGGTCCTCGGCGAGTTCGGCGCGGATCAGCTTGAGGGCGACGCGCTGTCCCCGGCGGTCCGAGCCGAGGTAGACCACGCCCATTCCGCCGGCTCCGAGTCGCCGGTGCAGGCGGTACGGCCCGACGATGCGGGGGTCCTCACGCCTCAGCCGCATCATCGCCATGTCTTGTTCCCCGTCAGCCTGTGGGTGAGGCCCCGTCGGTTGGGGCATCGTCAGTTCCTGTCTGGCACAGCTTACGGACTGGCCGCTGCGGTGTGCTGATACGCAACACCTCAAGCCGCCGTGCGATTGTCCGATCTTGGGCTGAGCCGCAGGTCACAGGGGCGCCGTGTCGCTTCTCGGGGTTGCCCCTCAGGGTTCCCCCGGGGACCGGGCCGGGCCTCCCTCCCCCTCCGGTAGTACGCCCCGAGTCCGAGGGTCATCCTCCGGGATGCCCGAGGAACAGTACGACGGCATGACGCCCAGAAGGCCCCGTGGCCAATAGCGTTGTGTTCAGCGGTGGACGGGGAGCTCGTCCCCCGAGGTTAGCCGTCCACCGCGCCAACTCGACCGGATCAGGAGCAAGGCCATGGCATCGCAGCAGACGGGCACCACCCGCCGCCGGCGGCCGGCCTTCACCCAGCCCCAGTCCGCCGAGCAGCCCACCCGGCACCCCGCCGTGGCGCTGGCCATGGCCCTGCCGTGCGCCGTGCTGCTGGTGCTGCTGTTCGGAGGGTGGGAACAGCTGGCGAACCAGGCCGAGGCCCTGGCCGATCTGATCGGCCGCTGAGGTCGCTGAGGCTGCTGAAACCACCGGGCCGCCGAGCCGGCCCGGAGAAGGAAACACCAGAACGGGCACTGCTTCCCTGGGGACGGGGAGCAGTGCCGCCGGGGAGGCCGCGGCCGCGTTGACTCGCGGACGGGCGAGGAGCGGTCCGCAGAGCACCCCGGCAGGCGGAGACGCCGCGTACGGACGTCGGTGAGGGCGACCGTACGCGGCTCTTCCCTGTCTCCGCCCCCTCTCCGCCCCCGGAACGTTTCTGTCTCCGGAACGGCAAAAGGCCGAGGCCGCGACCCTGACGGATCGCGGCCTCGGCCGTTACTGTGCGCGATACTGGGATTGAACCAGTGACCCCTACCGTGTCAAGGTAGTGCTCTCCCGCTGAGCTAATCGCGCCTGGTGTGGCGGTTGTGCAGCAGGCCTCGAAGGGCCCGTTACTGTGCGCGATACTGGGATTGAACCAGTGACCCCTACCGTGTCAAGGTAGTGCTCTCCCGCTGAGCTAATCGCGCCTGGTGTGGCGGTTGTGCAGCAGGCCTCGAAGGGCCCGTTACTGTGCGCGATACTGGGATTGAACCAGTGACCCCTACCGTGTCAAGGTAGTGCTCTCCCGCTGAGCTAATCGCGCCTGGTGAGGCGTTCCTGCAGCAGACCCCGAGAGGTCCGACGTGCGCGATACTGGGATTGAACCAGTGACCCCTACCGTGTCAAGGTAGTGCTCTCCCGCTGAGCTAATCGCGCGGGGAGGCCCCCGACCGGAGTCGGGGGGACCTCTTGGAGGTGGAGACGGGATTTGAACCCGTGTACACGGCTTTGCAGGCCGTTGCCTCGCCTCTCGGCCACTCCACCAGGCAACACATGAAGAACGACCTTACACTGTTCTCCATCGAGCGGACGACGAGATTCGAACTCGCGACCCTCACCTTGGCAAGGTGATGCTCTACCAACTGAGCTACGTCCGCCTGTCTCCCGGGATCTTCACCGCTTTTCTTCGGCTGCGCTCCCCGGCGACGTGTTGAACTCTAGCGGATTCCGGGGCCAGCTAAAAATCCGTTCCCGCAGCGTGCCGAGGGGATGCCCGCCGAGTGCCGTCCCGTCAGTCCTTCCGGTCGGCCACCGGCCGCCACCTGCGGCGCTCCCGGACGATCATCCGCAGGCCACCCGGCGCACACCCGCACGACGCCCTCTGCTGCACGTCCGCCGAGGTGCGGGGGGCGCGTGCCTGCCCCGGCCCACGCCCCCCGACCTACACTTCAGGCACCGCCGCCCCCCAGCATCACCGTGCAGGAGAACCGTGTCCGGTCACCCCGACCCCCGCACCCCGCTCGCCCGCTTCGGCGGCCGCCTGGCCACCGGACTGCGCGACGTCACCTCGGACCCGGCCGCGCTCGACTCCTCCGGCTACTGGGCCGTCGCCTACGACTTCGAGGGGCGGCTGACCTGTGCCCGCTTCGACGACATCCGCCCCGCCCCGGCCCCGCCCTCCGGCGCCGGCTGGCGCGGCCCGGACGCCGGCAGCTGGCACAGCTCGCTGGACCGCGCCGCCTACACCGCGGGCGTACGCCGCATCCGCGAGCACATCGCGGCCGGCGAGGTCTACCAGGCCAATCTCTGCCGGGTGCTGTCCGCCCCGCTGCCCGACCCGGACCGCAGCGACATCGACGCCCTCACCGGCCTGCTCGCCCACGGCAACCCCGCCCCCTACGCCGGCACCGTCCGGCTGCCCGGGCACGGCGTCGAGATCGCCACCGCCTCCCCCGAGCTCTACCTGCACCGGACCGGCCGCACCGTCTCCTCCGGCCCGATCAAGGGCACCGGCCGGACCGAGGACGACCTCCTGGAGAAGGACCACGCCGAGAACGTGATGATCGTCGACCTGGTCCGCAACGACCTCGGCCGGGTCTGCGCGACCGGCACCGTCACCGTCCCCGACCTCTGCGCCGTCGAGAAGCACCCCGGTCTGGTGCACCTGGTCTCCACGGTCGAGGGCACCCTGCGCGACGGCGCGGGCTGGCCCGAACTGCTGGCCGCCACCTTCCCGCCCGGCTCGGTCACCGGCGCCCCCAAGTCCAGTGCCCTGCGGATCATCGACGCCCTGGAGACCGCCCCGCGCGGCCCCTACTGCGGCGCCGTCGGCTGGGTCGACGCCGACCGGGGCGAGGGCGAACTCGCCGTCGGCATCCGCACCTTCTGGCTCGACCGGGAGGACCCGGGGGCGCCCGTCCTGCGTTTCGGCACCGGCGCCGGCATCACCTGGGGCTCCGATCCCGAGCGGGAGTGGGCGGAAACCGAGCTCAAGGCCGCCCGCCTGGTCGCGATAGCGTCGGGCAGCGACCCCGACCCCGACCCCCGCGCCGACACCCGTACCGGCGCCGCCCACGAGCCGCACCCCGCCTAGGAGCAGCCCTCGATGCACAACCGCACCACGAGCTGGGTCAACGGAACCCTCGTCGACTCCGCCGACGCCGCCGTCTCCGTCCTCGACCACGGCCTCACCACCGGCGACGGCGTCTTCGAGACCATGAAGGCCGTCGACGGCCGGGCCTTCGCGGTCACCCGCCACCTCGACCGGCTCACCCGCTCCGCCCGCGGCCTCGGCCTGCCCGACCCCGACCACGACCTGGTCCGCGAGGCCTGCGCCCGGGTCCTCGCCGCCAACCCGGCCCCGCTCGGCCGCCTGCGCATCACCTACACCGGTGGCAACTCCCCGCTCGGCTCCGAGCGCGGCACCGCCGGCCCGACCCTGGTCGTCGCCCTCGGCGCCATCGGCCGCCGCCCCGACGAGACCGCGGTCGCCGTCGTCCCCTGGCGCCGCAACGAGCACAGCGCCGTCGCCGGCCTCAAGACCACCTCCTACGCCGAGAACGTCGTCGCCCTGGCCGCCGCACACCGCGCCGGAGCCTCCGAGGCCCTGTTCGCCAACACCGCCGGCCGGCTCTGCGAGGGCACCGGCTCCAACGTCTTCGTGGTCCTCGGCGGCCGCCTGCTCACCCCGGTCCTCGCCTCCGGCTGCCTGGCCGGCATCACCCGGCAGCTGGTCATCGACTGGTGCGGCGCCGAGGAGGCCGACCTCCCGCTCGACGCCCTGCGGGACGCCGAGGAGGTCTTCCTGACCTCCACCACCCGCGACGTCCAGGCCGTCACCCGCGTCGACGACCACGAACTGCCCGGCATCGGCCCGGTCACCGCCAAGGCCATGGCCGTCTTCGCCGAGCGCAGCGGCGACGACCTCGACCCCTGACCCCGGGTCCGGTCGGGCCGGGTCGGACGGACGGGCACCGGGCGCGGCGCGGATAACCTTCCCGGCGAGGGGAAGGGACCACCACATGACCACCACGCTGCGCCCCGAGGGCCCGGAGACTCCCACCACGGCCGGCGGCCGCACCAGACGCTGGCGGATCCTCGCGAACGGCCACCAGGTCGGCGCACTGCGCACCACCTCGGCCCGGCATGGCAGTCAACTCTGGGGCGAGATATCGGAGTTGGAGATCAGCGAAGGCCGCGGCCGGGGCCGCGGCACCTTCGGCGCCCTGGCCGCGGAGGAGGTGCTGCGGCACTGGGACTGCACCCGGGTGGACGTCGTCGTCCCCGAGACCGCCCGGATCGCCCGCGGCCTCGCCACCACCCTCGGCTACACCGAGCGGATGCGGAACCTGGGCAAGAGCCTGACCGCGGCCCCGGCCCTGCCCGCCGGCCTCAGCGCCCACCCGATCGGCGCCGCGGAGTTCCCCGCCTGGATCGACCGGGCGGCGCGGGAGTACGTCCACTCCCTGATGAGCTCCGGCCTCACCGAGGAGCAGGCGCAGGCCAAGTCGAGCCTGGACCACCGCAACGTCCTCCAGCAGGGCGCCGACACCCCCGGCGTCGCCCTCCGCCGCCTCCACAACGGGGACGGCCGGGCGGTCGACGAGCCGCTCGGCTCGCTCTGGGTGAACCTCCACCTGCGCGACCTGCCGGACGGCACCCCGCTCGCCTGGGTCATGGTGGTGGAGGTGTCCCCGGCCCACCGGGGCCGGGGACACGGTCGCGCCCTGATGCTGCTCGCCGAACAGGAGTGCCTGGCCGCGGGCGTGCGCGAACTCGGCCTGAACGTCTTCTCCGGCAACGAGGTGGCCCTCCGGCTCTACGCCTCGCTCGGCTACCGGGTCGTCAACCGCTGTTACGGCAAGCCGCTGTGAGCGGACGGCGGCGCCCCGGTAACCCGCCGGTGGACGAGGTCAGGAAGCCTTCGCCGCCTCGATGACGGCGACGATCCGCTCGCGCAGCCCGTCCTGGCTCTGCCCGCCGTCCAACCGCTCGCCACCGATCACGTACGTCGGCGTGCCCGTGACCCCGATCGCCTTCCCCTCGGCCTGGTCGGAGTCCACGGTCAGCATGTGCCGGCCGTCGATCAGCGCGGTGTCGACCTCCTCGACGTCCACCCCGACCTCCCGGGCGACCTCCAGCAGCAACCGCTGACCGCGGGAGTCCAGCTCCTCGACCCGGGCCAGCAGCGCCTCCACGAACGGCCACCCCAGCCCTTGCGCGAACGCCTCCTCGGCGGCCTCGGCCGCGGCGTAGGCGTGCTTGTGCTTCTCCAGCGGGAAGTGCCGCAGCTCCACGGACAGTGCGTCGCCGTACTGCGCGCGCAGCGCCCGTACGTCGCCCAGGGCGGTGCGGCAGTCCGGGCACTGGAGGTCGCACCAGAACTCGAGGCGGGGGAGGGAACCATCGATCATTCCCCCAGTGTTCCATTAATGGGTGCCCGTTCCCGCCCGGCGGTGCGCCCGAGAGCGGACCGACAGGGAGGCACCGATGACCAGGACCACCGCAGACGAAGGGGTGCACCCGTGCTGACCGCGGCGATCAGTTTCCTCCTCACGGCCGGCGGAGTGGCGGTCGCGGGCCTGCGGGCCTGGCGGCGGCGCTTCCGCTCGGCGACCCGCTGGTTCGCGGTCGCCCTGCTGCCGGCCGGGCTCTACCTGACCGGCCTGTTCCCGCTGGCCGGCAAGATCGGCCGGGCCTTCGCCGACTGGGGCGCCAAGCTGGTCTTCGACCCCCGGGTGTGGACCGGCATCGTGCTGCTCGGCGTCTCCGTGGCCCTGCTGCTCGCCACCCGCTGGACGGGTCGGCGCGGGGCCGTGGAGGCCGCCCCGGAGCGCCCGGCCGCCGCCGGCCCGGCCCCCGAGCGCCCGGCCGTGGCCCCGGCACCGAAGGCGCCCGGAAAGCAGCAGAAGCCCCGGACGGGCAAGCAGGACGACGGGCTCGGCGACTTCGCCGACATCGAGGAGATCCTGCGCAAGCGCGGCATCTGAGCCGGCCCGCGTCAGGCGGAGGCGACGGCCTCCGCCGACCGCTGGCGCGCCCGGTAGGCGGCGACGTGCAGCCGGTTGCCGCAGGTGCGGCTGTCGCAGTAGCGCCGCGAGCGGTTCCGGGAGAGGTCCACGAAGACCCGCGCGCAGTCCGGCGCCTCGCACCGGCGCAGCCGCTCCCGCTCGCCCGCCATCAGGATGAAGGCCAGCGCCATGCCCAGCTCCGCCGCGAGGTGGAGGCCGAGCGCGGCGTGCGGTGCGAAGTAGTGGATGTGCCAGTCGTGGTGGTCGTGGTTGACCAGCCGGGGCGTCGTCCCGGCGGCCGCGACGATCGCGTTCACCAGCTCGGCGGCGGCCTCGGTGGACTCCGTCCCGAACACCTCGCGCAGCCGGGTCCGCAGCTCGTGCACCTGGTGCAGGTCGTCCTCGGTCAGCGAGTCGATCTCGCTGATCTCCTGGCGGACCACGAAGGCGTCCAGCGCGGCGATGTCCGGCAGCCGCTCGTCGCCGCACACCTCGGGCGCGGTGTTGAGCAGGTCCACGAGGATGCTCAGCGCGCACTCGGTGTCATGGGTGATCAGCACTTGGGACTCCTCGCGCAGGGGGACTCCGGTACCCCGCGTCCACGGTTACCCCAGACCATACCGGCCCTTGCGGCATAAGGGCGGCGCGTTTGTTCGAAGGCCTGTACGGATTCCGTCAGAGTCTCCCAAAGCGGGCGTCGCACGCCCGCCGGCGCCCGGTCCGGGTCCTGGCGCCCGGCGCGGGCGGCACCCCGCGACCCCCCGAAATGACGGTGGCGCCCGACAGCGAAGCCGACCACCCGTAAGGATGGTCGGCTCGTGCCGGGCGCCTGCGGTGCTGCGGCTCCGCTCCGGTGGGAGCAGACCTTTCACCGGCCCCGAGACCGCGTCGTGCGCGGCTGAGTACGCTGCCGTGCCCCCGAGTAGGACGGCTGCGATGACGGCAGGAGGTGCGGCCCCACCGACAGTGGGGCTGGACCGCCTCCGGGCGGGGTCAGCTTTCGGCGAGGATGTGGGACAGCTCCCGGTCGAGGTCGAAGTGACGGTGTTCGGTGCCGGGGGGCACCGCGGCGTCCGTCCGCTTGAGGAACGACTCAAGCGCCCGGGCCGGGGCCTCCAGCAGGGCTTCTCCTTCCGGAGAGCTGAGGGCGATGCAGACCACCCCTTGCCCGTGGCTGCGCGACGGCCACACCCGGACGTCGCCGGTACCGGTCGGTCGGTGCAGCCCCTCCGCGAGGAGATCTCGGGCGAACACCCACTCCACGGTCTCGTCGGCGCCCGTGTGGAACGTGGCGTGCACGGCGTAGGGGTCGGCGGTGTCGTAGCGCAGGCCCGCGGGGACGGGCAGTGAGGACTCGCTGGACACGATGAGGCGCAGGTGCAGCTCGCAGCTGACCGTGGTGTTCATAAGCGCCATGGCCTTTCGCTCAGTGTGCGCTCGGGGAATCGCACGTCGGCGAACGGACCATCCCACCCCCAAGACCGATGTAAACCCCTCTGTCCCGATTCGGGCGCGAGTCGTACCCCTTACGGCGCATTGCGGAATGGTCACGGAGTACCCGCCCGGGGCATTACCGGCGGTTCTTCTCGGCGGGTTTCCCGAGCGGCCCGTACCGGCCGGTACCCGGCGCGGGCGAAGCGTCGCGGCGGGCCGGGAACAGGGGAGCGGGTGGTGCTTCCGGGTCCGACGAGTCGCGCGTGCGGACGGGTCGGCGGCACGGGTCGGGCCGGGTGGGCGCGCTCCCGGCGCCCGGGCCGGGCCCGGGGGTGCGCCCGGCCCGGGCGGGGGCGGGCCGGGGTGGTCGGAGCACCCTCCGGGATGCGGTAATGTTTTCTCTGCACCCGGGCGATTAGCTCAGCGGGAGAGCACTTCGTTCACACCGAAGGGGTCACTGGTTCGATCCCAGTATCGCCCACCGGAATGCATTGTGATACGTGAGGCCCAGTCGATTATCGGCTGGGCCTCACGTGTATTTCCGGAATCCACTCGAGTGCCGCGGCAAATCCGGCTGAGGCCCAGTCACCTTCCGTGCGGAGGGCGAGTTCTGTGGATGTGTCGGCCGTACCCCGGATGAACGAGTTGTACGACAGCTCCGGAATGGTGCTACAGTTCTTCTCGTTGCCCGGGCGATTAGCTCAGCGGGAGAGCACTTCGTTCACACCGAAGGGGTCACTGGTTCGATCCCAGTATCGCCCACCGGACAGCACGCAGGCCCTGACCAGGAAACCGGTCGGGGCCTGCGGCGCGTTCCGGGGCGGCTACGCCGCCGCCTCGCAACCGTGCTCGGGCTCCAGCCGGCGACCGCAGATGCACCGGGCGGGCCGCAGTGGCCAGGACGCGTCCACCCGCTCCGGCGTCCCCGAGCGGTCGAACCAGGCCTGCAGCCCACGGGCCTGCGCCGCGTGCCAGACCGCCTGCCGCAGGTGCAGCTCCGCCGCCGACAGCCCGCCCAGCGCCGCCGGGTAGCGCGCGCCGATCCGCCGGATCAACGACAGCGCGGCCGTCGCGTCCGCCGCCGCGTCGTGCGCCCCGGTGAGGTCCACCCCGTAGTGGGCGCACAGGTCGGTCAGCGTCCGGCGGCCCTTGCGGTAGCGGTCCACGTGCTTGTCCAGCACCCGCGGATCCAGCACCACCAGCCCGGCACCGTCCGGCCCGGCGCCCAGCGCCCGCCCGTGGTGGCGGCGCAACTCCCGGTCCAGCAGCGTCAGATCGTAGGGCGCGTTCATCACCACCACCGGCCGGCCGGCCCGCGCCTGGGCCGCCAGTGCGCGGGCGACCTCCGCCACCACCGCGCGGGCCGGGCGGCCGTGCGTCCGGACCTGTTCGTCGGTGATGCCGTGCACCGCCCGGGCACCGTCCGGGATGGGCACGCCCGGATCGGCGAGCCAGGTGGTGGTCTGCGCCGGTGTGTCCGGGGTGAGTTGGACGACCAGGGCGGCGGAGACGATCCGATCGGTCTCCACGTCCACGCCGGTGGTCTCGGTGTCGAAGGAAGCGAGTGGGCCGGTGTACCAGTGCTGCTGCATGACTGCCCCTCAGGCGTGCGTTCCGCGACCTGGTGATACCCGGTTCTGACGCCCGCTCAACCCGTTTGGCCCAGCCCGGACCGGGGATCCTGGCACTGGGCCGGTCGGCCCGGACGGGCCCGGAGCCGGGGGAGGCGCACGGGACGATGGCACTGACACAGCCGCAGCCCGACGGGTCGGCGGCCGCCCTCAGGGGCAACCTCGCGGTCACCGCCTGCATGGAGACCCTCCAGGTCGGCTACTTGCACGCGGTCGCCGCCGCGGCCGGCTGCTCGCTCTCCCAGCCGTTCCCGGACAACGGCATCGACTGGCAGGTCAGCCACGGCTCGCGGGAGCACGAGGTGGACGACGAGGTCACCATCAAGATCCAGCTCAAGGCGACCCAGCAGATCGCGCCCGACCCGCGCGGGCCGTTCTTCAGCTTCACCCTGGACAACGACCACCTGCGCAAGCTCGCCCGCGCCCGGGTCGCCGTCCCGCGCATCCTGGTCGTGATGCTGCTGCCGCGCCGGGTCGACCAGTGGCTCCGGGCCCGCCCGGACGCCCTCGAACTGCGGCACTGCTGCTACTGGGTCAACCTGGCCGGCCACCCCGTCACCGGACAGCGGCGCACCAACGTCCGGGTGCCCACCGACAAGGTCTTCGACGACCGCGCGCTCTGCGACATCATGGCCCGGGTCGGCGCGGGCGAGAGCCCGTGACTCCCCGGCCCCGGCAGCGAGGAAGCACGCCCATGACCCTGCCGCACGGACCCGAGGACCCGACCCGGGCCCTGCCCGACCCGGCCACCGTCGACCCCGCGGTGCTCGCCACCCTGCTCGCCCGGCACGGCTGGGTCCGGCGCGGCGGCCCCGCCGCCCGGTACGGCCGCTGGACCCCGCCGGACGGCGAACCCGGCACCAGCCTCCTGATCCCCACCGCGGACGGCTTCGACGACGCTGTCGAACTCCTCGCCGACGCCGTCACCGCGCTCGCCCGCTCCCGCACCCCCTCCGCCCGCTCGATCCTGCTCGCCCTGGCCGTCCCCGGCGACGAACTCACCTGGCGCCGCGACCTGCCCGGCCCCGCCGACACCGCCCCCTGGGACGACGCCGAACGGCTCCAGCGGGCGGCGCGCGCGATGCTCGCCGCCGGCGCCAAGGCCGGCCGGACCACCGCGGCCTACTTCGGCGCCCGGCTGGACGCCCTCGCCGGGGACTTCCTCGACCGCGTCCTGCTGGTCGAACAGGGCGCCGTCGACCAGGGCGCCGCCCTCACCGCCCACACCCCCGCCCCCGAGGGCCGCACCGCCGTCACCACCCTGGTCCGCGCCCTGGAGGCACTGCGCGAGGCGGTCGACTACCGCCGGGTCAGCGGCGGGCCCGAGGCCTTCGAGAACGCCGTCCGGTCCGGGGTCAGCCGGGAACTCGTCCGCTCCGTCGAGGACCTGGTGCGCGGCGCCACCGCCGCCCGGCTCACCGTCGCCTGGTCACCCGCCGCCGGGATCCCGGGCGGCTTCGGCGACCGCCGGGTCGACCTCGACTTCTCCCCCGGGGACCTCCCCGCCCTCACCGAGGCCGCTGAACTGCTGGAACGCATCGAGCCCGCCGTCGACGTCACCGTGGTCGGCGTGGTCGTCCGGCTCAAGCGCGGGGACCCGGCCGGACCGGGCTCGGTGCGGCTGCGGGTGCTCGGCGGCGCAGAGGTCCGCGAACTCAAGCTGCGCCTGCCCGACCCCGACTACCGGCTCGCCGCCGAGGCCCACCTGGCCGGCGTCCCGGTCCGGGTCTCCGGGCGGCTGGACCGGCGCGACGGCTTCCGCCGGCTGAGCCGGGCCCACGGCCTGGAGCTGTGCGACTGGGGGGAGGGCGACCACGAGCGACTGCTCAAGGGGCTCCAGGACGGAGGGGAGAGGTCCTGAGTGCGCGGTGCGGTTGGTGCGCTCGGTACCATCGTCACGCGCAGCGCAGTGTTGCGTCCTCTGAATCCAGCACGTCAGGAGAGACCGGTGACGGACGTCCGGGTAATCATCAGCCGCGAACCCGATCGGGAAGAGCGCGTGGTGACGACGGGCACTACGGCCGCCGAGCTCTTCGCCGACGACCGCTCGATCATCGCCGCCCGCGTCGGCGGCCAGCTCAAGGACCTCGCGTACGTCCTCCAGGACGGCGAGGAGGTCGAGCCGGTCGCGATCGACAGCAAGGACGGCCTCGACATCCTGCGCCACTCCACCGCGCACGTCATGGCCCAGGCCGTGCAGCAGCTCTACCCCGAGGCCAAGCTCGGCATCGGCCCGCCGGTCAAGGACGGCTTCTACTACGACTTCGACGTCGAGAAGCCCTTCCACCCCGATGACCTCAAGGCCATCGAGAAGAAGATGCAGGAGATCATCAAGCGCGGGCAGAAGTTCTCCCGCCGCGTGGTCACCGACGAGGACGCCCGCGAGGAGCTGGCCGCCGAGCCGTACAAGCTCGAGCTGATCGGCCTCAAGGGCTCCGCCGCCACCGCCGGCGAGGGCGCCGACGTCGAGGTCGGCGCCGGCGAGCTCACCATCTACGACAACCTGGACGCCAAGAGCGGCGAGCAGTGCTGGGGCGACCTCTGCCGCGGCCCGCACCTGCCCAGCACCCGCCAGATCCCGGCGTTTAAGCTGATGCGCAACGCGGCCGCCTACTGGCGCGGCAGCGAGAAGAACCCGATGCTCCAGCGCATCTACGGCACCGCCTGGCCGACCAAGGACGAGCTCAAGGCCCACCTGGACTTCCTGGTCGAGGCCGAGAAGCGCGACCACCGCAAGCTCGGCAACGAGCTCGACCTCTTCTCCATCCCGGAGGAGATCGGCTCCGGCCTCGCCGTCTTCCACCCCAAGGGCGGCATCATCCGCCGGGCGATGGAGGACTACTCGCGCAAGCGGCACGAGGAAGAGGGCTACGAGTTCGTCTACACCCCGCACGCCACCAAGGGGAAGCTCTTCGAGAAGAGCGGCCACCTCGACTGGTACGCGGACGGCATGTACCCGCCCATGCAGCTCGACGAGGGCGTGGACTACTACCTCAAGCCGATGAACTGCCCGATGCACAACCTGATCTTCGACGCGCGCGGCCGCTCGTACCGTGAACTGCCGCTGCGCCTCTTCGAGTTCGGGACGGTGTACCGCTACGAGAAGTCCGGCGTGGTGCACGGCCTGACCCGGGCCCGCGGCTTCACCCAGGACGACGCCCACATCTACTGCACCCGCGAGCAGATGGCGGAGGAGCTCGACTCCACCCTGACCTTCGTGCTCAACCTCCTCCGGGACTACGGTCTGACCGACTTCTACCTGGAGCTGTCGACCAAGGACCCGGTCAAGTTCGTCGGCAGCGACGAGGCCTGGGAGGAGGCCACCCGCGTCCTGGCGAGCGTGGCCGAGAAGCAGGGCCTGCCGCTGGTGCCGGACCCGGGCGGCGCGGCCTTCTACGGCCCGAAGATCTCGGTGCAGGCGAAGGACGCCATCGGCCGGACCTGGCAGATGTCCACCATCCAGCTCGACTTCAACCTGCCGGAGCGCTTCGACCTCGAGTACACCGCGGCGGACGGCTCGCGGCAGCGGCCGGTCATGATCCACCGCGCGCTGTTCGGCTCGATCGAGCGGTTCTTCGCGGTGCTGCTGGAGCACTACGCCGGTGCCATGCCGCCGTGGCTGGCCCCGGTCACCGTGACCGGCATCCCGATCACCGACGAGCACGTGCCGTACCTGCTGGAGGTCGCGGCCGAGCTCAAGAAGCACGGGATCCGGGTCGAGGTGGACACCTCGGACGACCGCATGCAGAAGAAGATCCGCAACGCCCAGAAGACCAAGGTCCCGTTCATGCTGATCGCCGGCAACGACGACGTCGAGGCGGGTGCGGTCTCCTTCCGCTACCGCAACGGCGAGCAGAAGAACGGCGTCCCGGTCGCGGACGCCGTCCAGGAGATCGTGGACGCGGTGAAGAACCGCATCCAGGTGTGACGCCGTAGTCGGACCGGTACGCGCGGGGCGGGCTCTTCAAGAGTCTGCCCCGCGCGGCTTTGCAAGCACGGTCGGGCGAATATGCTGATCAGCATGACGACTGAGCCGGAACTGCAGCGGGGTGTCGGTGAGCCGGACGGCTTCCGCCGCCTGTGGACCCCCCATCGGATGGCGTACATCCAGGGTGAGAACAAGCCCACCGGCCCGGCTCCGGACGACGGTTGTCCGTTCTGCTCGATCCCGTCGCTGAGCGACGAGGACGGCCTGGTCATCGCCCGGGGGAGCGCCGTGTTCGCGGTGCTGAACCTGTACCCGTACAACGGCGGGCACCTGATGGTGGTCCCGTACCGGCACGTGGCCGACTACACCGACCTGGACGAGGCGGAGACGGTCGAGCTGGCGGACTTCACCAAGCGGGCGATGACCGCGCTGCGCGCGGCCTCGGGGGCGCACGGGTTCAACATCGGGATGAACCAGGGCGCGGCCGCCGGGGCCGGGATCGCGGCGCACCTGCACCAGCACGTGGTGCCGCGCTGGGGCGGGGACACCAACTTCATGCCGGTGGTCGGCCACACCAAGGTGCTGCCGCAGCTGCTGGCGGACACCCGCAAGATGCTGGCCGAGGCCTGGCCGCAGGGCTGAGCAGCCCGTGGGAACGCGCGAAGCGGGGCCCGCCACCGGGGAGTTCGGTGGCGGGCCCCGCTTCGTACCGGACCGGGCCTAGCCGGCGTTGAACTCGTCGACCTTGTACGGACGCGGGCTCTGGGCCTCGGCCTTGATGATCGAGGTGCGGGTCTTGAAGAACCGGTCCGCGTCCAGGTCGTGCTCCTGGAGGAACTCCAGGGTGGCGGTGTGCACCGCGTTGAGCACCGGGACGGAGGCGTTGAGCGCGTTGTCGACCATGGAGCGGTTGTTCCAGGCGGTGCCGACCCAGGAGTGCCGCAGCCCGAACGGCTCGGGCAGGCCGAGCCCGCCGCCCAGCCAGCCGAGCAGGCCCGGCGTCCGGTGGAACGGGGCGCGGACGGCCTGGCGGACCACCTCGTCGTTGTCGATCAGGGGGAGCTTGACGGTGCGCTCCTCCCAGAACTTCACCGACTTGGGGACGGACTTCTCCTTGTCCTTGGGCTTGTCGAAGAAGACGCCCTTGACCGGCCCGAGCGCGTAGCCGGCCACCGCGATGCTCAGCACGTTGGCCAGCAGGGTCACCGTGACGGTGAAGGTGATGATCAACTTGCCGTCGTGGGTGATGAACTGGGTGGCCAGGTAGTGCCGGGGGCCGCCGGGGAAGGTCTGCTTGTCGGCGAGGCTCTGCACGGCGAAGTCGCGCATCCGCTCGCCGTCCATGTCCGCGCCGCCGGGGCGGCTGATCTCGTCGGCGCCCTCGCTGACGTCGAAGACCGCCCACTGCTTGATGGCGACGTTGGGGATGCCGCTGTTGGCGACGTGGCTGACCCCGAGCCCCTTGAGGTGGGCGGAGATCCGGCGGACCAGGTCCCAGGGGTGGAAGGCGCGGAAGTCGGCGTGGCCCTCAGCGGGGTGCAGGGTGTCGGCCAGGCGCCATTCGCCCCAGCGGCGGCCGGCCCCGAGGATGCCCTTCGGGCCGGCGTAGTGGTGGATGTTGGTCTCCTGCTCGGCGTCGAGCCGGCCGAGCTTGTCGCGCAGGTCGTTGGCCTTCTTGTCCAGGTCGTCCCGGGGGACGGCCTTGGCGACGGTGGCGGCGACGGCGCTGCCCTCGACCAGGTCCTGCCAGCGGGAGCGGAGGTCGTTCGCGGAGCGTTCGACGATCCGGCGGGCGAGGTACCAGCCGAGCACCGGGGCGAGCATGGTGATCCGCAGGTAGATGCCGAGGACGCCCGCCGCCGGGGGGACCAGCGCCAGGTACCCGGCCAGGACGGCGACCGCGATGAGGGTGAGGGCGCCGTAGGTGTCCGCGCCGCGGGAGTTGTCCCGCTTGAGCCAGGCCCGGAGCTGGAAGGCGCCGAGCCAGATCAGGGTGCCGGGGAGGAAGAGCAGGCCGGTGACGACGGTGATGCCGCTGAGCTGCCGGTCGCGGGCGTGCCGCAGTTCCTCGGCGGCCAGGCAGTGTTCGACGACCTGGCGGGTGTCGACGCCGAAGGACGGGACGAGGGGTTTGCGGCCGCCGCCCAGGGAACGGGAGATCAGCGCCTTGCTGAAGGCCTCGCCGAGGTTGGGGCGGAAGAGCGCGAAGCGGCCCTTCTTCTCCTTGGCGTCGGCGACGTCCGTGACGAACTTGCCGATCTCGCCGTCGCGGTAGGCGGTCGAGGAGAGCGCCTGGGTGACGGCGGTCTGCGGGCCGGCGTCGGTCCGGGGTATCTGCGCACCCGGGGTCATGTCGAGTGTGGCCACGGTGGCGTCTGCTCCTCCCCTTGTCAGCGGCAGGTTACCGTGCCGTGGCACCCCTGCGCGGATGATCGTCTGAAGTACCGTCACGAACCGTCACGTTCCGGCCGCACCGGAGCTCGACAGCCATGATGCCCAGCTTCGGGCGGGTCGATACCCGCCCGAACCGATGCCGTAGGGGTGGAGCAGGATGGGTGGTGAAGCCGATGAAGGGGGTCGTCATGAAGGATCCGGTGCTGGTCTTCGACGGGGACTGCGCGTTCTGCTCGTCCTGCGTGCGCTGGGGGGAGCGGTACCTGCGGCAGACCCTGGCCTCGGGCGGCTGGGAGGCGGTGCCGTTCCAGTTCGCGGAGCTGCCGGAGCTGGACGCGCTGGCGGGCGGCCGGGGTGAGGTGTCGGCGGAGCGGGCCGGGCGCGAGGTGCTCTGGGTGACGCCGGCGGGCCGGGTGTACGGCGGTGCCCAGGCGGTGGCGCGGCTGCTGATGCGCACGGGCGGACCGTGGGCGTACCTCGGCGCGGTGTTGACGTCGGCGCCGGTGCGTCCGGTGGCGGCTGCGGTCTACCGCTGGGTGTCCCGGAACCGGCACCGGATGCCGGGCGGTACGGCGGCCTGCGCGCTGCCGGGGCGCAAGCCGGTTCAGTCGGCGTAGCGGTCGGCCACGGCGGCGGGCATGGGTTCGTGGCGCAGGTAGGCGCGGGAGAACTCGGCGGTGCCGTGGGTGAGGGCGCGCAGGTCGAGCGGGTAGCGGACGAGTTCGAGTTCGGGGACCTCGGCGCGCAGCAGGGTGAGGCCCTGGCCGCCGGTCTCGGTGCCGAGGACGCGGCCGCGGCGGGCGGAGAGGTCGCCGAGCACGGCGCCGAGGTACTCGTCGGGGAGCAGGACGCCGACCGCGGCGACGGGTTCGAGCAGCCGGATCACGGCGTGTTCGGCGGCGTCGCGCAGGGCGAGGGCGGCGGCGTTCTGGAAGGCGGCGTCGGAGGAGTCGACGGAGTGGGCCTTGCCGTCGGTGAGGGTGACCCGGACGTCGACGAGCGGGTGTCCGGTGGCGACGCCCTTGGCGAGCTGGGCGCGGACGCCCTTCTCGACGGAGGGGATGAAGTGCTTGGGGACGGCGCCGCCGACGACGTGTTCCTGGAACTCGAAGCCGGCGCCGGCCGGGAGGGGTTCGACCTCCAGGTCGCAGATGGCGTACTGGCCGTGGCCGCCGGACTGCTTGACCAGCCGGCCGTGGCCGGCGGCGGCGGTGCCGAAGGTCTCGCGCAGGGCCACCCGGGGTTCGACGGTGTCGACGTGGACGCCGTGCCGGGTGCGCAGCCGGTCGAGGACGACCTCGGCGTGGGCCTCGCCGGTGCACCAGAGGACGAGCTGGTGGGTGTCGGGGTTCTGTTCGAGCCGTAGTGCCGGGTCCTCGGCGGTGAGCCGGGTGAGGGCCTGGGAGAGCTTGTCGTCGTCGGCCTTGCTGTGGGCCTCGACGGCGATCGGCAGCAGCGGGTCGGGGAGGGTCCAGCCGTCGAGCTCGACGGGGTGGCCGGGGTCGTGGAGGGTGTCGCCGGCCCGGGCGGTGGTGAGTTTGGCGGCGCAGACGAGGTCGCCGGCGACGGCGTGCGGGACGGGCCGCTGGAGCTTGCCGAACGGGCTGGTGAGCCCGGTGACGCGTTCGTCGCCGTTCTGTTCGGCGGTGTGGGCGGGGCCGACGAGGTGGACCCTGCTGTCGGGGCGCAGGGTGCCGGCGTACAGGCGCAGCAGGCTGATCCGGCCGACGTAGGCGTCGCCGGTGACGCGGACGACCTGGGCGGCGAGCGGGGCGTCGGGGTCGCAGGCGGGGCCGGGGCGGGTGCGTTCGGTGGGGTCCGGGAAGGTGTGGGCGATCAGGTCGAGGAGTTCGGTGGCGCCGAGGCCGTTGTCGCTGGTGGGGACGGCGGGGTGGAGGGTGCAGGCGAGGACTTCGCGGCGCAGGCCGGCTTCGAGGGCGTCGGTGTCGAGGGGGTCGCCGGAGAGGTAGCGCTCCATGAGGGTGTCGTCCTGGCCGGAGATGGCCTCGACGAGGCTGTCGTGGGCGGGGCCGGTGTCGGGGAGCGGGGTGCTCTCGCCGTAGGTGTCGCCGGTGAGGAGGTCGACGCTGCCGTCGGGGCGGCCGTCGTGGAGGACGGGCAGGAAGAGCGGGCGCAGGCTGTCCGGTCCCAGGTCGAAGGCGTCGTGGCAGGCGGTGAGGATGTCGTCGAAGCCGGTGCGGGCGAGGTCGAGTTTGGCGACGGCGACGGCGCGGGGGATGCCTTCGGCGGCGCACTGGCGCCAGAGGGCGCGGGTGGGGGCGGTGACCGGGTCGGTGGCGGAGACGACGAAGACGGCGGCGTCGGCGGCGTGCAGGGCGGCGCGCAGGTCGGCGGCGAAGTCGGGGTGGCCGGGCGGGTCGATCAGGTTGATCTTGACGCCCTTCCATTCGAGCGGGAGCAGCGAGAGCTGGACGGAGCGCTGCTGCTGGTGCTCGATCTCCTCGTGGTCGGAGACGGTGGTGCCGTCGGTGACCCGGCCGGCCCGGCCGGTGGCGCCGGCGGCGAGGGCGAGGGATTCGGCGAGGGTGGTCTTGCCCACACCGCTGGAGCCGACGAGGACGACGTTGCGCAGATCCTGCGGGCCGGTGACGGCGGGTGCCTGGCCGGCTCGTGCGGTGCTGCGGTCGGGCATCGGGGTCTCCTCCCGTGGCGCCGAGGCTGTCCTTGGCAGTCTAGGGTCGGGCTCGGCGCGGCGCGCCTCGGTGACCGCACGGGTGCGGGCGGTGGGCCGGTGTGCCGTCCGGCGGTGCGTGCGTCGGCGGGTGTCCCGGGCGTGGCTACGATGGATGCGCCGGGCGGGCTCATTCGTCCGGCCGTCTGCTGCGCGTACCGCGCCCCAGGCGGGTACCACGGAGATCGGAGCGGCTGGGAAGGCCATGCTCAACAAATACGCGCGTGCCTTCTTCACACGTGTTCTGACCCCGTTCGCCGCGTTCCTGATCCGGCTGGGCGTGAGCCCGGACGCCGTGACGCTGATCGGTACGGCCGGTTCGGTGGCCGGTGCGCTGGTGTTCTTCCCGCGCGGGGAGTTCTTCTGGGGCACCATCACGATCACGCTGTTCATCTTCTCGGACCTGGTGGACGGGAACATGGCCCGTCAGCTGGGCCGGACCAGCAAGTGGGGGGCCTTCCTGGACTCCACGCTGGACCGGGTCGCGGATGCGGCGATCTTCGGCGGTCTGGCGATGTGGTACGCGGGCAAGGGCGACGACAACCTGCTGTGCGCGGTGGCGATCTTCTGCCTGGCCAGTGGCCTGGTGGTGTCGTACACCAAGGCGCGGGCGGAGAGCCAGGGCCTGCCGTGCGACGTGTCGGGGCTGGTGGAGCGGGCCGAGCGGCTGGTGATCAGCCTGGTGGCGGCCGGGGTCGCGGGTCTGCACACGTTCGGGGTGCCGTACGTGGAGTGGCTGCTGCCGGTGGCGCTGTGGCTGGTGGCGGTGGGCAGCCTGGTGACGGTGGTCCAGCGGATGGTGACCGTGCGCCGGGAGGCCTTCGAGGCCGACCGAGCGGCGGCCGGGAGTTGACGGGGGGCGTCCTGCGGTGACGGACCGACTGGTGTACTGGGCGTACGCGCTGGGGTGGGCGGTGCTGAAGCACCTGCCGGAGCCGGTGGTGCGGTGGCTCTTCGACCGGCTGGCGGACTACGCGTGGCGCCGCCGGGGGCCGCGGGTGCGGCAGTTGGAGGCGAACCTGCGGCGGGTCCGGCCGGGGCTGCACGAGGCGGCGCTGCGGCGGTTGTCGCGGGCCGGGATGCGCTCGTACCTGCGGTACTGGATGGAGTCCTTCCGGCTGCCGGTGTGGAGCCGGGCCAGGGTTGCCCGGGACGTGCAGGTGGCGGGTGTGGAGCACCTGAAGGAGGCCCTGGAGTCCGGGCGGGGTGCGCTGGTGGCGCTGCCCCACATGGGCAACTGGGACCTCGCGGGCACCTGGATCGCCCAGCAGGGCCACCCGTTCACCACGGTCGCGGAGCGGCTGAAGCCGGAGCGGTTGTTCGAGCGGTTCGTGGCCTTCCGGGAGGGTCAGGGCATGGAGGTCCTGGCGCTGACCGGCGGCGGGGTGAACGTGATCGGCACGCTGGCGCGGCGTCTGCGCGAGGGGAAGCTGGTCTGCCTGGTGGGGGACCGGGACCTCTCGGAGGCCGGCATCGAGGTGTCGTTCTTCGGCGAGCCGACCCGGATGCCGGCCGGGCCGGCTGCGCTGTGCCAGCGCACCGGGGCGGCGCTGCTGCCGGTCACGCTCTGGTACGACGGCCCGGTGCTGCGCGGCATCATCCACCCCGAGGTGCCGGTGCCCGAGGAGGGCGACCGCAAGGCGCGGACCCGGGCGATGACCCAGGCGATGGCGGACGTGTGGGAGCGCGGGATCGCCGAGCAC
Source organism: Kitasatospora sp. NPDC089797 (assembly GCF_040684795.1). NCBI lineage: Bacteria > Bacillati > Actinomycetota > Actinomycetes > Kitasatosporales > Streptomycetaceae > Kitasatospora > Kitasatospora sp. NPDC089797. Next base: position 169,364 of record NZ_JBFBGS010000002.1, read on the forward strand.
CCGCAGGACTGGCACATGCTGCAGAAGTTCTGGCCGGCCGACCTGCCGCCCCGTGAGACGGTGGAGGACGGGCCCGCCGTGGTGCGCGCCGCCTCGGCGGCGGAACCCGCCGGGACCTCCGGGGCCTGATCCCCGGCCGGTCACGCCCGTACGACTGCCCGAAGGAGCTTGAGGAACCCGTGAAGATCGGCATCGTCTGCCCGTACGACTGGGACGTCCCCGGTGGGGTGCAGTTCCACATCCGGGACCTCGCGGAGCACCTGATCGGCCTGGGGCACCAGGTGTCGGTGCTGGCGCCCGCCGAGGACGACGAGGCGCTGCCGCCGTACGTGGTCTCGGCCGGGCGGGCGGTCGCGGTGCCGTACAACGGGTCGGTGGCGCGGCTGAGCTTCGGCTTCCTGTCCGCGGCCCGGGTGCGGCGGTGGCTGCGCGAGGGGCGGTTCGACATCCTGCACGTGCACGAGCCGGCCTCGCCGAGCCTGTCGATGCTGGCGGCCTGGTCGGCGGACGGGCCGATGGTGGGCACCTTCCACACCTCGAACCCGCGGTCCCGGGCGATGATCGCGGCCTCGCCGATCCTCCAGCCGGGCCTGGAGAAGATGCGGGCCCGGATCGCGGTGTCGGAGTACGCCCGGCGGACCCTGGTGGAGCACCTGGGCGGGGACGCGGTGGTGATCCCGAACGGGGTGGACGTCGGCTTCTTCGCGGAGGCGGAGCCGGACGAGCGCTGGACCGGCGGGGCGGCGGCCGGGCAGCCGGGCACGATCGGCTTCATCGGCCGGATCAACGAGCCGCGCAAGGGCCTGCCGACGCTGCTGGCGGCGCTGCCGCGGATCCTGGCGGAGCGGCCGGGGGTGCGGCTGCTGGTCGCGGGCAAGGGCGACGAGGAGGAGGCCGTGGCCGGCCTGGCGCCCGAGGTCCGGGAGCGGGTGGAGTTCCTCGGCATGGTCTCGGACCGGGAGAAGGCCCGGCTGCTGCGCAGCGTGGACCTGTACGTGGCGCCGAACACCGGCGGCGAGAGCTTCGGGATCATCCTGGTCGAGGCGATGTCGGCGGGTGCCCCGGTGCTGGCCAGCGACCTGGACGCGTTCAAGCAGGTGCTGGACGGCGGGGACGCGGGCGAGCTGTTCCCGGTGGAGGACGCGGAGGCGCTGGCCCGGGCGGCGGTGCGGCTGCTGGGGGATCCGGCGCGGCTGGAGGAGCTGCGCAAGGCGGCCTCGCGGCACGTGCGGCGGTTCGACTGGTCGACGGTCGGGGCGGACATCCTGGCGGTGTACGAGACGGTGACGGCCGGGGCGGCGGCGGTGGTCGGGGAGGACGAGCGCCACGCCCCGAGCCGCCGGACGCGGCGCTGACCGGAGCGACGGGCGGGTGGCGACGGGCCCGTGGGGCCTGCGGGGTTAGGGTCGGGCCGACCCAACCACTGTGACCCATGGGGGAACGATGCCGCAGATTTCCGTGGACTACTCGTCGAGCCTGGCCGGGACCTTCGACCGCCGGGCGCTGGGCCTGGCGATCAACCGGCTGGCGGAGGAGACGATCGACGCCAAGCCGGGGTCCTGCCGGACGGTGTTCCGGCAGAGCGAGGAGCTGGTGGTCGGCAGCACGGGGCCGGCCGGCGACGCCCAGGTGTACGTCGAGTTCCAGGTGTTCCCGGGCCGGACGCCGGAGGCGAAGGCGGCGCTGGGGGAGGGCGTGGTGGCGCTGCTGGCCCGGCACGTCAGACCGTTGCCGGGGGCCCGGCTGTTCACCGCGGTGAACATCGCGGACATCGACCGGGGGAGCTACCGCAACGGGACCGTCCAGGGCTGACGGCTGCGGGTCGGGCCGGTGACACCCGGTAACGTAGCGGCCCGTGACTACCTGGATCTGGGCCGGCGTGGCCGTGGTGCTGTTCGGCATGTACCTGAGTTGGACGGCCGGCCGTCTGGACCGGCTGCACGCCCGGATCGACGCCGCGCGGGCGGCGCTGGACGCGCAGCTGGTCCGTCGGGCCTCGGTGGCGGTGGAGCTGGCGACGTCCTCGGTGCTGGACCCGGCGGCCTCGCTGCTGCTGCTGGACGCGGCGCACGCGGCCCGGCAGGCGGAGGACGAGCAGCGCGAGGTGGCGGAGAGCCAGCTGAGCCTGGCGCTGCGGGCGGTGTTCGAGGAGCCGGAGCAGGTGGCGGCGCTGGCGGCCGAGCCGGGCGGTGAGGACGCGGTTCGTGATCTGACGGCCGCGGTGCGCCGGGTGCCGATGGCGCGCCGGTTCCACAACGACGCGGTGCGGGCGGCGCGGGCGGTGCGGGAGCACCGCCTGGTGCGGTACTTCCGGCTGGCGGGGAAGGCGCCGTTCCCGTTGGCCTTCGAGATGGATGACGCTCCGCCGCCCGCCCTCACGCCCGAAGGGGCGCCTGCTTAGGCTGTCCCCCGGATACGGCCCGTTTGTCGCATCCCGTCGTCCGGGGTGGACTTGGTGGCGCATGGTTGGGTCACCCGTTCCGCCTACCATAGGGCGATAGCACTGGTTCATCTTCGAGTGAGGTCTCACGTGTCCACCACCCCCACCACCGCAGACCAGCCGCAGATCGGTACCGCCCGGGTCAAGCGCGGCATGGCCGAGCAGCTCAAGGGCGGTGTGATCATGGACGTGGTCAACGCCGAGCAGGCGAAGATCGCCGAGGACGCCGGCGCGGTGGCCGTCATGGCGCTGGAGCGGGTTCCGGCCGACATCCGCAAGGACGGCGGCGTGGCCCGGATGTCCGACCCGAACATGATCGAGGAGATCATCGCCGCGGTCTCCATCCCGGTGATGGCCAAGTCCCGGATCGGGCACTTCGTCGAGGCCCAGGTCCTCCAGTCGCTCGGTGTCGACTACATCGACGAGTCCGAGGTGCTGACCCCGGCCGACGAGGTCAACCACTCCGACAAGTTCGCCTTCACCACCCCCTTCGTCTGCGGCGCCACCAACCTGGGCGAGGCCCTGCGCCGGATCGCCGAGGGTGCGGCCATGATCCGCTCGAAGGGCGAGGCCGGCACCGGCAACGTCGTCGAGGCGGTCCGCCACCTGCGCCAGATCAAGAACGAGATCGGCCACCTGCGGGCGCTGGACCACAACGAGCTGTACGCCGCCGCCAAGGAGCTGCGCGCCCCGTACGAGCTGGTCAAGGAGGTCGCCGAGCTCGGCAAGCTGCCGGTCGTGCTGTTCTCCGCCGGTGGCGTGGCCACCCCGGCCGACGCCGCGCTGATGCGCCAGCTGGGCGCCGAGGGCGTCTTCGTCGGCTCCGGCATCTTCAAGTCGGGCGACCCGGCCAAGCGTGCCGCCGCCATCGTGAAGGCCACCACCTTCTTCGACGACCCCAAGATCATCGCGGACGCCTCCCGCAACCTGGGCGAGGCCATGGTCGGCATCAACTGCGACACCCTGCCGGAGACCGAGCGCTACGCCAACCGCGGCTGGTAGTCGCTCCCGCTGTCCGTGCCGGCCCGCCGCAGCGCCTCGGTGTGCGGCGGGCCGCGCCGCGTCCTTCCGTAGTAGACGATCGATTGAGGTTGAAGACCGTGAGCACTCCAGTCATCGGCGTCCTCGCCCTGCAGGGCGACGTCCGCGAGCACCTGGTGGCGCTGGCCGAGGCCGACGCGCTCGCCCGTCCGGTGCGCCGCGCGGAGGAACTGGCCGAGGTCGACGCGTTGGTGATCCCCGGCGGGGAGTCCACCACCATGTCCAAGCTGGCCCTGCTGTTCGGCGTGATGGACCCGGTGCGCGAGCGGGTCGCCGCCGGCATGCCGGTGTACGGCACCTGCGCGGGCATGATCATGCTGGCCGACAAGATCCTCGACGGCCGGGAGGACCAGGAGAGCGTCGGCGGCATCGACATGACGGTGCGCCGCAACGCCTTCGGCCGGCAGAACGAGTCCTTCGAGTCCGGGCTCGCCTTCAAGGGCCTGGACGACGCGCCGGTGCACGGCGTCTTCATCCGCGCCCCCTGGGTCGAGGCGGTCGGCGCGGGCGTCGAGGTGCTGGCCGAACTCCCCGGCGCGGACGGCCCGGAGAGCCGGATCGTGGCGGTGCGGCAGGGCAACCTGCTGGCCACCTCGTTCCACCCGGAGCTCACCGGCGACCACCGGGTGCACGCCTACTTCGTGCGGATGGTCGAGGAGCACCTCGCCACCCGGTAGGGGCGCCGGTGGCCGTGTGTGCCTCACCCGTGACGACACCGGTAAGATCTCATCTGTTTCATTTCCCTTTGGCGACGTAAAGGAGCTGGCGATGTCCGGCCACTCTAAGTGGGCTACCACCAAGCACAAGAAGGCCGTGATCGACGCCAAGCGCGGCAAGCTCTTCGCCAAGATGATCAAGAACATCGAGGTGGCGGCGCGCACGGGCGGTCCCGACCCGGCGGGCAACCCGACCCTCTACGACGCCATCCAGAAGGCGAAGAAGAACTCGGTCCCGATCGACAACATCAACCGCGCCGTCAAGCGCGGTGGCGGTCTGGAGGCCGGCGGCGCCGACTACCAGACCATCATGTACGAGGGCTACGGCCCGAACGGTGTCGCCGTCCTGATCGAGTGCCTCACCGACAACCGCAACCGCGCGGCCTCCGACGTGCGCGTCGCGATGACCCGCAACGGCGGCTCGATGGCCGACCCGGGCTCGGTGTCGTACCTGTTCAACCGCAAGGGCGTCGTGATCGTCCCCAAGTCCGACGGCGTGGACGAGGACAAGCTGTTCGAGGTCGTCCTCGACCAGGAGCCCGAGGAGATCAACGACCTCGGCGACACCTTCGAGATCGTCTCCGAGGCCTCCAAGATGGTCGCCGTGCGCACCGCGCTGGTGGACGCCGGCGTCGACTACGACTCGGCCGAGGCCAACTTCCTCCCGAGCATGCAGGTCGAGCTGGACGTCGACGGCGCCCGCAAGATCCTGAAGCTGATCGACGCGCTGGAGGACAGCGACGACGTGCAGAACGTCTTCGCCAACTTCGACATCTCCGACGAGGTCGGCGCGCAGCTCGACGCGGAGTAGGACGCGCCGCTCGACGGCGGGTGACCGTTCGCACTGCCCGGCCCGGTGGTCCCAGGACCGCCGGGCCGGTGTCGTCGGCGGGGTTGTCGGACCCGGACGGTAGCCTTCGCAGGTCGGAGGCGATCGGCGGTGGCGAGGGGTGGGGAGCGACGTGCGGGTGCTGGGTGTGGACCCGGGGCTGACCAGGTGCGGGGTGGGCGTGGTCGAGGGCACGCCGGGCCGTCCGCTGCGGATGGTCGGGGTGGGCGTGGTGCGCACGCCCGCCGAGGCCGAGATCGGGCAGCGGCTGCTGCTGGTCGAGCAGGGCCTGGAGAGCTGGCTGGACGAGCACCGCCCGGACCTGGTCGCGGTGGAGCGGGTCTTCGCCCAGCACAACGTCCGCACCGTGATGGGCACGGCCCAGGCGAGCGCGGTCGCGATGCTCTGCGCCACCCGGCGCGGCATCCCCGTCACGCTGCACACCCCCAGCGAGGTCAAGGCCGCCGTCACCGGCTCCGGTCGGGCGGACAAGGCCCAGGTCACGGCCATGGTGCAGCGGCTGCTGCGGCTGGACGCCCCGCCCAAGCCGGCCGACGCCGCCGACGCGCTGGCGCTGGCCATCTGCCACATCTGGCGCGGCGGCACGACCAACCGGTTGCAGGCCGCGGCCCAGGCGGCCCAGGCCGCCCGGGGCACCTCCCGAGCGGCGCTCCTGCAAGCCCGCTCCCACTCGTAGAAAGGCAGTCGTCGGTGATCGCCTTCGTGCAAGGGCCCGTGGCGGCCATCGCCTCCGGAACCGCGGTGGTCGAGGTCGGCGGGGTCGGCATGGCCGTCCAGTGCACCCCGAACACCCTGGCCGGGCTGCGGCTCGGCGAGCCGACCCGGCTGGCGACCTCGCTGGTGGTCCGGGAGGACTCGCTGACGCTGTTCGGCTTCGCCGACGACGACGAGCGGGCGGTGTTCGAGATCCTCCAGGCCGCGCCGGGCGTCGGCCCCAAGCTCGCCCAGGCGATCCTCGGCGTGCACAGCCCCGACGCGCTGCGCGCCGCGGTGGCCGGCGGGGACGAGAAGGCGCTCGTCGCGGTGCCCGGCATCGGCAAGGCGAAGGCGGCCAAGCTGCTGCTGGAGTACAAGGACAAGCTGGGCGCCCCGCACGGCGCGGTGCCCGCGCAGAAGCCGGTCGCCAGCGGCCCGGCGCCGTGGAGCGAGCAGCTGCACTCCGCGCTGACCGGCCTCGGCTACGCCCCGCGCGAGGCGGACGAGGCGGTCGCCGCCGTCGCCCCGGAGGCGGAGGCGCAGCAGACGACGGACGTGGGCGCGCTGCTGCGGCTCGCCCTGCGCGGTCTCAACCGCGCCCGCTGAGTCCACCTGACGACCTGTCCGCTTGTCGACACCGTCGACGTGATCGGTACCGTCGACACCATCGACACCGGAGATTCTGGAGCCCGCGAGGATGTACGACTCGGAACCCGCCGACCGGCTGGTCACGGCCGCCGCCGACGGCGAGGACCAGGCGGTGGAGGCCGCGCTGCGCCCGAAGCTGCTGGACGAGTTCATCGGTCAGGAGCGGGTGCGGGAGCAGTTGTCGCTGGTGCTGCAGGCGGCCCGCAAGCGCGGCAGCGCGCCCGACCACGTGCTGCTGAGCGGTCCGCCCGGGCTGGGCAAGACCACCCTGTCCATGATCATCGCCGCCGAGCTGGGCGCCCCGATCCGGATCACCTCCGGCCCGGCCATCCAGCACGCGGGTGACCTCGCGGCGATCCTCTCCTCGCTCACCGAGGGGGAGGTGCTCTTCCTCGACGAGATCCACCGGATGTCCCGGCCGGCCGAGGAGATGCTCTACATGGCGATGGAGGACTTCCGGGTCGACGTGATCGTCGGCAAGGGCCCGGGCGCCACCGCCATTCCGCTGGAGCTGCCGCCCTTCACCCTGGTCGGCGCCACCACCCGGGCCGGGCTGCTGCCGCCGCCGCTGCGGGACCGCTTCGGCTTCACCGGGCACATGGAGTTCTACGCCCCGGCCGAGCTCCAGCGGGTGGTGCACCGCTCGGCGGCGCTGCTGGACGTGGAGATGGACCCGGCGGGCGCGGCCGAGATCGCCGGCCGCTCGCGGGGCACCCCGCGCATCGCCAACCGGCTGCTGCGCCGGGTCCGCGACTACGCGCAGGTCCGGCACGACGGGGTGGTCACCGCCGACATCGCCGCCCAGGCGCTGGCCGTCTACGAGGTGGACGCCCGTGGTCTGGACCGGCTGGACCGTGCGGTGCTGAACGCGCTGCTGCGGCTGTTCGGCGGCGGACCGGTCGGTTTGTCGACACTCGCGGTCGCGGTGGGGGAGGAGGCCGAGACGGTCGAGGAGGTGGCCGAGCCCTTCCTGGTCCGCGAGGGCCTGCTCGCCCGCACCCCGCGCGGCCGGATCGCCACCGCCGCCGCCTGGCAGCACCTCGGTCTGACCCCGCCGGTCCAGACCACCCGTGGCGCCGTGCCACCCCAGCCGGAGCTGTTCCCGACGGACGGAAGTTGACCGGCCTGGACCGAACGGGTGAGAGAACGGGTGAAGGGCCGCCGTCGGTTCCCGACCTGGCCCGGCGCCCCGCCCAGGGGGGCCACCGGGGGAGAAGTCCCGGGAAACTGTGCAGGCGGAGGGTCGCCACTTTCGGCGGCAGGATGCGATGCTTGGCGTTGTCCGATCAGTTCGGGGTCGCCTAGACTCCGCCGGACCGCCCCTCTCACCCGACGGGCCGACCCATACCACACAGGCCGCCGGCCGGCGGCCCGTAAAGGACCCTGGCTGCAGTGAACCTCATCATCCTTCTCCTCCCGATCATCGCGATCGTGCTCATGTTCCGGTCGCAGAAGAAGCGCCAGCAGCAGACGCAGCAGATGCAGAACGCGCTGGAGCCCGGGGCCGGAGTGCGCACCATCGGCGGTCTGTACGCCCAGGTGAAGGCGATCCACGACGAGACCGTCGAGCTGGAGATCGCGCCCGGTGTGTTCACCCACTTCACCAAGAGCGCCATCGCGGCCGTCCTGGACCCCCAGGAGTACGACGCGATCATCAACGGTCGTCCCGCCGACGACGAGCTGTCCGAGCCGGAGGCCGAGGACACCGACGCCGCGCCGGTCGAGGACAAGCCGCTGACGCTCACCAAGGACAGCGCCGACAAGGGCGATGCCAAGGGCGAGGTCGAGGGCGGGGCTCCCGCGAGCAAGTAGTACGGCCGGGCAACCCGCCCGTCCGCGCGGCGCACTGCCGCGAGCCCACAGGACCTCAGGGCCGCAGAACCACCATGCCCCCGTTCCGCCACGCGCCGGACGGGGGTTCGGTCGGGGAGGTGGCATGGACAGGGAGAAACGAGCAAGGTGGCAACACCCAAGTCGCGCCCGCGCGACGGCTACCCAGGGCGGGCGCTGGCCCTCATCCTGGTCGTCACCGTCGGACTGGTCGCCCTCATGTTCGGGACGGGCAACACCAAGCCCCGGCTCGGTATCGACCTCGCCGGCGGCACCAGCATCACGCTGACCGCGAAGTCGAAGGACCCCAAGGCGATCAACAAGTCCAGCATGGACATCGCCGTCGGGATCATCGAGCGCCGGGTCAACGGAATGGGTGTCTCCGAGGCGGAGGTCCAGACCCAGGGCTCGGACACGATCATCGTGAACATCCCCAAGGGCGGCGACCGGCAGAACGCGGCGGACCAGGTCGGTACCACCGCCAAGCTGTTCTTCCGTCCGGTCCTGGCCGTGGCGCCCAGCGGCGTGGCCGTGCCCCAGCCCACCGGCTCCCCGTCCGCGGGCGCCTCGGGCTCCCCGAGCGCCGCCCCCTCGGGCTCCCCGTCGGCGGGCTCCACCGCCTCGGCCGGCGCGAGCCCCTCCGCGAGCCACGCGCCCGGCGCGAGCGGCAGCCCGAGCGCCACCAAGCAGGGCCGTGCCGTCGGTGAGGCCCTGGCCGCCGACGCCAGCCCGAGCGCCGCCGCCACCGGCGTGAACGCCACGCCGTCCGCCGGCGCCACCCCCAGCGCCCCGGCCACCCCGCCGAGCGCCGCCGACCTGAGCGCCGCGATGACCCAGGGCGCCGTCCCGCCGGACCTCCAGAAGGCCTTCGCCGACCTGGACTGCACCAAGCCCGAGGTGCGCGCGGCCCAGACCGGCACCGACGACAAGCCCATGGTCGCCTGCTCCCAGAAGCCCGGGCAGGGCGGCTACTACGAGAAGCTCGTGCTCGGCCCCGTCGCGGTGAAGGGCTCGGACGTCTCCAAGGCCCAGCCCAGCCTCGACACCCAGACCGGTGCCGGCTGGCAGGTCCAGCTCCAGTTCAACGGCGCCGGCACCGACGCCTTCACCAAGGTCACCACCCAGCTGGCCACCCAGACCTCGCCGAACAACCAGTTCGCGATCGTGCTGGACAACCAGGTCGTCTCGCACCCGCAGGTCACCAACGCGATCCCCGGCGGCAGCGCGGTCATCACCGGCCAGTTCACCCAGCCCGAGGCGCAGGACCTGTCCAACGTGCTGAGCTACGGCGCCCTGCCGCTGGAGTTCCAGAAGGGCGACATCACCACCGTCTCCCCGGCGCTGGGCAGCGACCAGCTGAAGGCCGGCCTGATCGCCGGTCTGATCGGCATGATCCTGGTTGTCGCCTACTCGCTGATCTACTACCGCGGCCTGGGCCTGGTCTCGATCGCCGGTCTGCTCGTCTCGGCGGCCCTGACCTACTCGATCATGAGCCTGCTCGGCGGCGGGATCGGCTTCGCGCTGAACCTGCCGGCGGTCTGCGGTGCGATCGTCGCGATCGGTATCACCGCCGACTCGTTCATCGTGTACTTCGAGCGCATCCGCGACGAGGTCCGCGAGGGTGCCCTGCTGCGTCCGGCCGTCCAGCGCGCCTGGCCGCGCGCCCGGCGCACCATCCTGGTCTCGGACTTCGTGTCCTTCCTCTGTGCCGCCGTGCTGTACATCGTCTCGGTCGGCAAGGTCCAGGGCTTCGCGTTCACCCTGGGTCTGACCACCGCGCTCGACGTCGTGGTGATCTTCTTCTTCACCAAGCCGATGATCACCCTGCTGGCCCGGCGCAAGTTCTTCTCCGAGGGCCACCCGTGGTCCGGTCTGGACCCGAAGCGGCTCGGCGCCCGCCCGCCGCTGCGCAGCACCCGTCGTCGCAACTCCTCCTCCTCTGCCGCCGTGAAGGAGGCCTGACACCGTGTCGCGCTTCTCCAATCTGGGTCACCGGCTCTACCAGGGCGAGGTCAGCTTCGACTTCGTCGGCCGCCGCAAGCTCTGGTACTCGATCTCCGGTGTGATCGTGCTGGTCGCGGCGATCGGCATGGCCATGGGCCTGCACCTGGGCATCGAGTTCAAGGGCGGCTCGGTCTACACCGTGACCAAGCCGGGGCTGACGGTCTCCCAGGCCCAGGACACCGCCGACGGGATCGTCTCCTCGCACCCGCTGGTGCAGTCGACGGACAACAACAAGATCCGCATCCAGGTCAGCACCGACGAGACGAAGAGCTCGGACGACATCCGTTCCGAGCTCGCGAAGAAGCTCGACGTGCCGCTGGACACCGTCGAGGCCCAGGTGATCGGCCCCAGCTGGGGCAAGCAGATCTCCAACAAGGCGCTCACCGGTCTGGTCGTCTTCATGGTCCTGGTGACGGTCTACCTGGCCATCGCCTTCGAGTGGCGGATGGCGCTGGCCGCCCTGGTCGCCCTGATCCACGACCTCCTGATCACCATCGGTGTCTACGCCCTGGTGGGCTTCGAGGTCACTCCCGGTACGGTGATCGGCTTCCTCACCATCCTCGGGTACTCGCTCTACGACACGGTCGTCGTCTTCGACACCGTGAAGGAGAACGCCAAGGGGATCACCAAGCAGAACAAGCTCACCTACAGCGAGGCGGCCAACGCGGGCCTCAACCAGACCCTGGTGCGTTCGCTCAACACCACCGTGGTGGCGCTGCTGCCGGTCGCCGCGCTGCTGTTCATCGGTGGCGGCCTCCTGGGCGCCGGCACCCTGAACGACATCTCGCTGGCGCTGTTCATCGGCCTCGCGGCCGGTGCCTACTCCTCGATCTGCGTCGCCACCCCGCTGCTGGCGCAGCTCAAGGAGGAGCAGCCGGAGATGAAGGCGCTGCGCAAGCGCGTCCTGCAGCACCGGGCCTCGGTGGCCGCCAAGGCGGAGGCCGAGGGCGCGGTGGCGACGGACGAGGGCGCGGACGAGGACCAGCCTGCGGGTATGGTCGGTCAGCGCGGCCGGTCGGCCGGCACCCCGCGTGCCAAGGGCCGTCCGTCCACCAAGCGCTGAACCGCACCCGACCTGAGGACTGACACCGTGACCACCGCCGACACCGCACTGGCCGAGCTGCTGAACAGCCGGATCCGGGACGTCCCGGACTACCCGAAGCCGGGTGTGCTGTTCAAGGACATCGCGCCGCTGCTCGCCGACGCCGAGGCCTTCGGCGCCCTCACCCGGGCGCTGGCGGACCGGGCGAAGGAGCTCGGGGCGACCAAGGTGGTGGGCCTGGAGGCGCGCGGCTTCGTGCTGGCGGCCCCGGCGGCCTTCGCGGCCGGGCTCGGCTTCGTGCCGATCCGCAAGCAGGGCAAGCTGCCCGGCGAGGTGTTCCGGCGCTCGTACGAGCTGGAGTACGGCTCGGCGACGCTGGAGGTGCAGTGCGACGCCTTCGCGCCGGGTGAGCGGGTGCTGGTGGTGGACGACGTGCTGGCCACCGGTGGCACCATCGGTGCCTCGCTGGACCTGGTGAAGGAGGCCGGCGCCGAGCTGGTGGGCGTCGTGGTGCTGATGGAGCTGGGCTTCCTGGACGGCCGCGAGCGGCTGGCCGGGCACCTGGGCGACGCCCCGCTGGAGACGCTGGTCACGGTCTGAGGGACGGGACTCCAGGACGGCGGTCGGATCATCCGACCGCCGTCCTTCCGTTTCCGGGCCCGGCCGGATGAACACCGGGCCGCCCGGCTCGGTACCATGAAGATTCATCCCCTCCCGGTTGCGTCCGGACCGCACGGACCTCGGCAGGGGTCGGCCCCGGTGCCCCGAGGAGTGTCCTTGCCCGACGAGGTTGTGCCCACGGCCGCAGCGGCCGCCCCCGAAGACCGCCCCACGCCCTCGGGGGCCACCCCGGCACGCCCGACGCCGACCTCCTCGCGCCAGCTCGCCCCGCTCGGCCGCGGCTCCGGCACCGGCGGCGGCATGCGCGCCCGGCTGGCCCGCCTCGGCGGCCAGCGCTCCAGCGTGCTCAACCCCGTCCTGGAGCCGCTGTTCCGCTCGATCCGGGCGAACGACCCCAAGGCCGACCCGGCGCTGCTGCGCGACATCGAGCGCGCCTACGCCGTCGCGGAGAAGTGGCACCGCGGGCAGAAGCGCAAGAGCGGCGACCCGTACATCACCCACCCGCTGGCCGTCGCGACCATCCTGGCCGAGCTCGGGATGGACGCCCCGACCCTGATGGCCGGGCTGCTCCACGACACCGTCGAGGACACCGACTACGGCCTGGAGACCCTGCGCAAGGACTTCGGCGACTCGGTGGCCCTGCTGGTGGACGGCGTCACCAAGCTGGACCGGGTCAAGTTCGGCGAGGCCGCGCAGGCCGAGACCGTCCGCAAGATGGTCGTGGCGATGGCCAAGGACCCGCGGGTCCTGGTGATCAAGCTCGCCGACCGCCTGCACAACATGCGCACGATGCGCTACCTCAAGCGGGAGAAGCAGGAGAAGAAGGCCCGCGAGACGCTGGAGATCTACGCCCCGCTGGCGCACCGGCTGGGCATGAACACCATCAAGTGGGAGCTGGAGGACCTCGCCTTCGCGATCCTCTACCCCAAGATGTACGACGAGATCGTCCGGCTGGTCGCCGAGCGCGCCCCCAAGCGGGACGAGTACCTGGCGACCGTCATCGACCAGGTCCAGGCGGACCTGCGCGGCGCCCGGATCACCGCCTCCGTCACCGGCCGGCCGAAGCACTACTACTCGGTCTACCAGAAGATGATCGTCCGGGGCCGGGACTTCGCCGAGATCTACGACCTGGTGGGCATCCGGGTCCTGGTCGACACCGTCCGCGACTGCTACGCGGCGCTGGGCACCATCCACGCGCGGTGGAACCCGGTGCCGGGGCGGTTCAAGGACTACATCGCGATGCCCAAGTTCAACATGTACCAGTCGCTGCACACCACGGTGATCGGTCCCGGCGGCAAGCCGGTCGAACTCCAGATCCGCACCTTCGACATGCACCGGCGGGCCGAGTACGGCATCGCCGCGCACTGGAAGTACAAGCAGCGCGCGGTCGCCGGGGCCTCCAAGGTCCGCACCGACACCCCGACCCAGACCCGCAAGGACGACAAGGCCGGCGCCGTCAACGAGATGGCCTGGCTGCGGCAGCTGCTGGACTGGCAGAAGGAGACCGCCGACCCGGGCGAGTTCCTGGAGTCGCTCCGCTTCGACCTGGCCAGCAACGAGGTCTTCGTCTTCACCCCCAAGGGCGACGTGATAGCCCTGCCGGCCGGCGCCACCCCGGTCGACTTCGCCTTCGCGGTGCACACCGAGGTCGGCTACCGGACGATAGGGGCCCGGGTCAACGGCCGCCTGGTGCCGCTGGAGTCGACCCTGGAGAACGGCGACACCGTCGAGGTGTTCACCTCCAAGGCGGAGAACGCCGGTCCGTCCCGGGACTGGCTGGGCTTCGTCAAGTCCCCGCGCGCCCGCAACAAGATCCGCGCCTGGTTCTCCAAGGAGCGCCGCGAGGAGGCGATCGAGCACGGCAAGGAGGCGATCGTCCGGGCGATGCGCAAGCAGGGCCTGCCGATCCAGCGGATCCTGACCGGCGACTCGCTGGTCACCCTGGCCCACGAGATGCGCTACCCCGACATCTCCTCGCTCTACGCCGCGATCGGCGAGGGGCACGTCGCCGCGCAGAACATCGTCCAGAAGCTGGTCCAGGCGCTCGGCGGCGAGGAGGGTGCCACCGAGGACCTCGCCGAGACGGCCACCCCGACCCACGACACCCGCCGGGCCGTGCGCCGCCGGGCCAAGGGCGACCCGGGCGTGATCGTCAAGGGTGTCGAGGACGTCTGGGTCAAGCTGTCCCGCTGCTGCACCCCGGTGCCGGGCGACCCGATCGTCGGCTTCGTCACCCGCGGCAACGGCGTCTCGGTGCACCGCGCCGACTGCGTCAACGTCGAGTCGCTCAGCCAGCAGCCCGAGCGGATGATCGACGTCGAGTGGGCGGCCACCCAGTCCTCGGTCTTCCTGGTGGCCATCCAGGTCGAGGCGCTGGACCGCTCCCGGCTGCTCTCGGACGTCACCCGGGTGCTCTCCGACCAGCACGTCAACATCCTGTCGGCGGCGGTCCAGACCTCCCGGGACCGGGTGGCGATGAGCCGCTTCACCTTCGAGATGGGCGACCCCAAGCACCTGGGCCACGTGCTCAAGGCGGTGCGCGGCGTCGAGGGCGTGTACGACGTCTACCGGGTCACCTCGGCCCGCAAGTGACGCCGACGGCATGACGAAGGCCCCCGGGGAGCACCCCGGGGGCCTTCGTCGTCCAGCGGGCCGGATCAGCCGCTGAACTCCTCCTGGCTCTTGTGCGCCTGCTCCAGCAGGGTCTGCACACCGGCCAGCTCGGACTCCAGCTTGGCGGTCTTCGAGGCGTTGCCGGCCGCCCGGGCCTTGTCCAGGTCGGCCTGGAGCTTGTCGGCCTTCGCCTGGAACAGGCCCACCATGCCGGCCGCGCGGGCCTTGGCCTCCGGGTTGGAGCGCTTCCACTCCGAGTCCTCGGCCTCGCGGATGGCCCGCTCGACCGCGTTCAGCCGGCCGTCCAGCTTCGGACGGACGTCGCGCGGGACGTGGCCGATGGCCTCCCAGCGCTCGTTGACCTCGCGCAGCGCGGCCTTGGCGGCCTTCAGGTCGGTGATCGGCAGGATCGCCTCGGCCTCGGTGGCCAGCGCCTCCTTGAGCTTCTGGTTCTCGACCTGCTCGGCGTCCCGCTCGCTGAACACCGCGGAACGGGCCTGGAAGAAGACGTCCTGGGCGCCGCGGAACCGCGCCCACAGCTCGTCCTCGACGTCCCGCTGCGCCCGGCCGGCGGACTTCCAGCGCGCCATCAGGTCGCGGTAGGCGGCCGCAGTGGTGCCCCAGTCGGTGGACGCGGACAGCGCCTCGGCCTCGGAGACCAGCGCCTCCTTGACCTGCCGGGCCTGCTCGCGCTCGGCGTCCAGGGTCGCGAAGTGCGCCTTGCGGTGCTTGGAGAAGACCGAGCGGGCGTGCGAGAAGCGGTGCCACAGCTCGTCGTCGCTCTTGCGGTCCAGCCGCGGCAGGCCCTTCCAGGTGTCCACCAGGGCGCGCAGCCGGTCCCCGGCCTCCCGCCACTGGGTGGACTCGGCGAGCTGCTCGGCCTCGGAGACCAGCGCCTCCTTGGCGGTGCGGGTCTCGTCCTGGGCCTTGGCGCGGGCGGCCTTGCGCTCCTCCCGGCGGCTCTCGATCTCGCCGGAGAGCGTGTCCAGCCGCTTGGCCAGCGCGTCCAGGTCACCCACCGCGTGCCCCTCGGTCACCTGGGCGCGGAGGTGCTCCAGCGCGGTCTGGGCGTCCTTGGCGGCCAGGTCGGTGGTGCGCACCCGCTTCTCCAGCAGGCCGATCTCCACCTCGATGCCCTGGTACTTGCGCTCGAAGTAGGCGAGGGCCTCCTCGGGCGAGCCGGCCTGCCAGGAACCCACGACGCGTTCGCCGTCGGCCGTCCTGACGTACACCGTGCCCTGCTCGTCCACACGGCCCCACGGGTCGCTGCTCATAGCGCGTCCTCCACATGACGTCGCGCCCGCGCCGGGGCGGCGCGCGACCGTCGTCCACAGTTGATGTGCGGCGGACCGATGAGTCCGCCGTCCCCGTCCGCCGTGCCTTGCTGCCGAGGGTGACGGCTAGGCGGGTCCGGGCACCCTATACAACGCCAACATAGGCGACCAGGACCGGTGCTGTCCGCATCCGGGCCGGGCGATTTCGGTCCGGGGCCGGGCGGAGGCGCTGTCCGCGCCTGCCGCCGACGGCCCCGGGGCCGGTCAACCCTTGGACACGGTAACCGAGTTGAAGGTGACGTCGGCCATCGGGTGGCCGTCGCCGGTGCCTTCCAGGGTGCCCGCGGCGGCGATCTTCTGGACCACGTCCAGGCCGCCGGTGATCTTGCCGAACGGGGTGTAGTTCGGCGGCAGCTGGGTGTCCTTGTAGACCAGGAAGAACTGGCTGCCGTTGGTGCCCGGGCCGGAGTTGGCCATCGCGACGGTGCCCGCCGGGTAGGTCGCGCCGGTCAGGTTCTCGTCCGCGAACTTGTAGCCGGGGCTGCCCGAGCCGCTGGCCGTCGGGTCGCCGCACTGGAGCACGAAGATGCCGTCGGTGGTGAGCCGGTGGCACTTGGTGTGGTCGAAGTACTGCTCGCCGGCCAGGAAGTTGAACGAGTTCACGGTGTGCGGGGCCTTGGCCGCGTCCAGCGCGATCGTGACCTTGCCGCAGTTGGTGTCCAGCGCCATGGTGTACGAGGCGTGCTCGTCGATCGACATGGCGGGCTCGGTCTTGAACTGCTTGTTGTTGGGCGAGCCCGGCGCCGGGGCGGCGCAGCCCTCGACCGGCTTGCGGCTCGGCGCCGAGGCCGGGGTGGCCTGGGTCGGCGCGGGCTGCACGGACGAGGAGGCCGAGGCGCTCTTGTCCTTGTCGTCGGAGCTGAACGCGCCGGTGGCGAGCAGGGTTCCGCCGCCGGCCAGGACCACCACGGCGAGCGAGGCGCCCAGGATCGTGTTGCGCCGCTTGCGGGCGGACGCCGCCTCGGCCCGGCGCTCCATCTGGCGCTCGTACTTCTCGCGGGCGAGCTGCCGCCGCCGCTGTTCGCTGCTGACCACCGGCCGTGTCTCCTGAGCATGTGCGGGAAAAGTGGATGGGTTTCCGGAGCGGATCATCGCACCCATCGGCGGCCAAGTGTAGGGACCGGGCCCGTAAGGACACGGTGAACCTGTCATGCCCCGGCCCGTCACCGCCCATCTGGTTCGCTACCGGGCCCGGACCGCCGGTAGGCTTCCCTTACGTCATCACTACTGGTAGCCACCGCAGCCCACCGCCGCACACACCCGAAGGACGCGCGTGTTCATCGCCGGATTCCCCGCTGGAGCCTGGGGCACCAACTGCTACCTGGTCGCGCCGGCGGCGGGCGAGGAGTGCGTCATCGTCGATCCCGGGCACCAGGCCGCGCAGGGCGTCGAGGAGCTCATCCGCGAGCACCGGCTCAAGCCGGTCGCCGTCCTGCTCACCCACGGCCACATCGACCACGTCGCCTCGGTGGTCCCGGTCTGCGGCGCCCGCGGCGTCCCGGCCTGGATCCACCCCGAGGACCGGTACATGATGTCCGACCCGGAGAAGGCGCTCGGCCGCTCCCTGGGCACCCAGCTGATGGGTGAGCTCACCGTCGGTGAACCCGACGACGTGCGCGAGCTCACCGACGGCAGCGTGCTGGAGCTGGCCGGCCTGCGCCTCACCGTGGACCACGCCCCGGGCCATACCGGGGGGTCGGTGACCTTCCGGACGCCCGGTGCCGAGGACCTCCCCCCGGTGCTGTTCTCGGGCGACCTGCTGTTCGCCGGCTCCATCGGGCGCACCGACCTCCCGGGCGGGGACGGCGAAGCGATCATGCGCTCGCTGGCCCGGGTGTGCCTGCCCCTCGACGACTCCACCGTGGTCCTCTCCGGCCACGGCGGTCAGACCACCATCGGCCGCGAGCGCGCCACCAACCCCTACCTCCGACAGGCGGCGGGGGCGACCGGCGCCCCGGCCTTCCCGCGACGAGGAATGTGACGGAAGAGAAGTTGAGCACCTTCACCGCCCCCAAGGGCACCTACGACCTGCTGCCCCCCAGCTCCGCGACCTTCCTGGCGATCCGCGAGCGCATCGCCGCGCCCGCCCGCCGGGCCGGTTACGGCTACGTCGAGACCCCGGTCTTCGAGGACGTGAAGCTGTTCTCCCGCGGTGTCGGCGAGTCCACCGACATCGTCACCAAGGAGATGTACACCCTCACCACCAAGGGCGGCGACGAGCTCGCGCTGCGCCCGGAGGGCACCGCCTCGGTGCTGCGCGCCGCGCTCCAGGCCAACCTGCACAAGCAGGGCAACCTGCCGGTCAAGCTCTGGTACTCCGGCTCGTACTACCGCTACGAGCGCGCCCAGAAGGGCCGTTACCGCCAGTTCTCCCAGGTCGGCGCGGAGGCCATCGGCGCGGAGGACCCGGCGCTGGACGCCGAGCTGATCATCCTGGCCGACGACGCCTTCCGCACGCTGGGCCTGAGCAACTACTCGCTGCTGCTCAACAGCCTCGGCGACAAGCAGTGCCGGCCGGTCTACCGGGCCGCCCTGATCGAGTTCCTCTCCGGCCTGGACCTGGACGAGGAGACCCGCCGCCGGGCGGAGATCAACCCGCTGCGCGTGCTGGACGACAAGCGCGAGTCGGTGCAGGAGCAGCTGGTCGGCGCCCCGATGCTGCGCGACTTCCTGTGCGAGGAGTGCAAGGCGTACGACGAGAAGGTGCGCGAGCTGCTCACCGCGGCCGGCGTCGCCTTCGTCGACGACCCGAAGCTGGTCCGCGGCCTGGACTACTACACCCGCACCACCTTCGAGTTCGTGCACAACGGCCTCGGCGCCCAGTCCGCGATCGGCGGCGGCGGCCGCTACGACGGCCTGTCCGAGATGATCGGCGGCCCCGCGCTGCCGTCCGTCGGCTGGGCGCTCGGCGTGGACCGCACCTTCCTGGCGCTGGAGGCCGAGGGCGTCGTCCTCGACCTGCCGCCCGCCATCTCCGTCTACGCCGTCGCGCTCGGCGAGGAGGCCAAGAACCTGCTCTTCGCCAAGGTGGTCGAGCTGCGCCGGGCCGGTGTGTCCACCGACCTCGCCTTCGGCGTGAAGAGCATCAAGAACGCCATGAAGTCCGCCGACCGGTCCGGCGCCCGCTTCGCCCTGATCGCCGGGGACCGGGACCTCGCCGAGGGCGTCGTCCAGCTCAAGGACATGAGCACCGGCGAGCAGACCCCCGTCGCCCTCGACGCACTCGTCACCACCCTGAAGGAGAAGCAGCTGTGATCCGCACGCACGACGCGGGCACGCTCCGCCCGGAGCACGCAGGCACCACCGTCACCCTGGCCGGCTGGGTCGCCCGCCGCCGCGACCACGGCGGCGTCGCCTTCATCGACCTGCGCGACGCCTCCGGCACCGTGCAGATCGTGGTCCGCGACCTCGACTCCGTGCACGGCCTCCGCGCCGAGTACTGCGTCAAGGTCGTCGGCGACGTCCGGGTCCGCCCCGAGGGCAACGAGAACCCGGACATCCCGACCGGCGCCGTCGAGGTCGTGGTCAGCGACATCGAGGTGCTCTCCGAGGCCGCCCCGCTGCCGTTCCCGGTCGCCGAGTACGAGCCGGGCACGGTCAACGAGGAGGTCCGGCTGCGCTACCGCTACCTGGACCTGCGCCGTGAGGGCCCGGCCAAGGGACTGCGGCTGCGCTCCAAGGTCAGCAACATCATCCGCCGGGTGATGGAGGAGAACGACTTCCTCGACATCGAGACGCCGTACCTCACCCGCTCCACCCCCGAGGGCGCCCGCGACTTCCTCGTCCCGGTCCGCCTCCAGCCCGGTCACTGGTACGCGCTGCCGCAGTCGCCCCAGCTCTTCAAGCAGCTGCTGATGGTGGCCGGCATGGAGCGCTACTACCAGATCGCCCGCTGCTTCCGCGACGAGGACTTCCGCGCCGACCGGCAGCCGGAGTTCACCCAGCTGGACATCGAGGCCTCCTTCGTCGACCAGGAGGACATCCTGGCGCTCGGCGAGAAGATCGTCGGCTCGATCTGGCGCGAGGTCCACGGCTACGAGATCCCGAACCCGCTGCCGCGGATGACGTACGCGGACGCCATGGGCCGCTACGGCTCGGACAAGCCGGACGTCCGCTTCGGCCAGGAACTCACCGACCTCACCGAGTACTTCAAGGGCACCGAGTTCCGCGTCTTCCAGGCCCCGTACGTCGGCGCCGTGGTCATGCCGGGCGGCGCCTCGCAGCCGCGCAAGCAGCTGGACGCCTGGCAGGACTGGGCCAAGGCGCGCGGCGCCAAGGGCCTGGCCTACGTGCTGATCGACGCCGAGACCGGCGAGCTGCGCGGCCCGGTCGCCAAGAACCTCTCCGAGGAGCACCTGGCCGGCCTCGCCGCCGCGGCCGGCGCCAAGAACGGCGACGCGGTCTTCTTCGCGGCCGGCAAGGAGCGCCCCTCGCAGGAGCTGCTGGGCGCCGCCCGCCTGGAGATCGGCAAGCGCTGCGGGCTGATCGACGAGTCCAAGTGGGCCTTCCTCTGGGTCGTCGACTTCCCGATGTTCGAGCCGATCGAGGACGACAAGGGCCAGTTCCAGGGCTGGCACGCGGTGCACCACCCGTTCACCGCCCCGACCGCGGAGTCGCTGGACACCTTCGACACCGACCCGGGCGCCGCCCTGTCCAACGCCTACGACCTGGTCCTCAACGGCTCGGAGCTGGGCGGCGGTTCGATCCGTATCCACCAGCGCGACGTGCAGAAGCGGGCGTTCGACGCGATCGGCCTGTCCGAGGAGGAGGCCGCCTCGCAGTTCGGCTTCCTGCTGGACGCCTTCAACTACGGCCCGCCGCCGCACGGTGGGGTCGCCTTCGGCCTCGACCGGATCGTCACGCTGCTCGGCGGGTACGACACCATCCGCGACGTCATCGCCTTCCCGAAGACGTCCACCGGCGGTGACCCGCTGACCGGCGCCCCGACCCCGATCACCCCGGCGCAGCGCCGGGAGGCCGGCGTGGACGCCCAGCCGAAGGTCCGCGAGGACGCCAAGTCGGAGGACGCCAAGTCGGAGGCGCAGCCCAAGAGCTGACGCCGCGTCATCCGCTAACCTGCAACGGCCCCGGACGGTCCACCCACCGTCCGGGGCCGGTCCACAACGTCGTGTGACACAGGGAGGGTTGACTCATGCGGGTCACCACGAGAGTCGAATGTCCGCAGGACGCCCCGGCCACCAGACGCGTCCACATGGCCGCGTTCCCCGGGCCCGACGAAGCCGATCTGGTGGACGCGCTGCGCCGCGACCCCGCCTGGCTGCCCGGGCTGTCGCTGGTCGCGGTGGACGACGCGGGGTTGGTCATCGGGCACGCCCTGCTGAGCAGGCTGCGGGTCGGCGGCAACGGCGGCGGTGGCGACGCGCTGGCGCTCGCCCCGGTCGCGGTCGCCCCGGAGTGGCAGCGCCAGGGGGTCGGCGAGCTCGTCGTCCGGGCCGCGCTGGCGGCCGCCGGGGAGGCGGGGGAGAAGCTGGTGGTGGTGCTCGGGGATCCGGCCTACTACGGGCGGTTCGGCTTCACCCCGGCCGGGCGGCACGAGGTCACCGGTCCGTTCGAGGTGCCGGAGACGCACTTCCAGGCGCTGCCGCTGCCGGCGTACGACGGCGGTCCGCGCGGGCTCTGCCGCTACCCGGAGCCCTTCGTGGAGCTCTGAGGCCCGCCCCGACCTGCGGATCCGCCGTTCTGCGCCTACGGTGAAGGGTCATCAGCAGCAGGCGGACGGAAGGACCGAGGGTGACCGAGCAGCGGCGGACCGCGAAGACGGAACGACTGGCCAGGAAGCCGTACGAGCGGGAGCTGCTGCGGTTGCAGCAGGAGCTGGTGAAGCTCCAGGAGTGGGTGCGGGTCGAGGGCGCCCGCCTGGTGGTGGTCTTCGAGGGGCGGGACGCGGCCGGCAAGGGCGGGGCGATCAAGCGGGTGACGGAGTACCTGAACCCGCGCATCGCCCGGGTCGCGGCACTGCCCACCCCGACCGAGCGGCAGAAGACCCAGTGGTACTTCCAGCGGTACGTCGAACACCTGCCGGCGGCCGGGGAGATCGTGCTGTTCGACCGCAGCTGGTACAACCGGGCCGGGGTCGAGCGGGTGATGGGCTTCTGCACGGACGAGGAGTACTGGCAGTTCCTGCACCAGTGCCCGACCTTCGAGCAGATGCTGATCGAGGCCGGGATCCTGCTGCGCAAGTACTGGTTCTCGGTCAGCGACACCGAGCAGGAGCGGCGCTTCCGGGACCGCCTGGAGGACCCGATGAAGCGCTGGAAGCTCTCCCCGATGGACGTCGAGTCCATCGCCCACTGGGAGGACTACTCGCGGGCCAAGGACGAGATGTTCGTCTACACCGACGTCCCGCAGTCGCCCTGGCACGTGGTGGAGAGCGACGACAAGCGGCGGGCCCGGATCAACATGATCGCCCACCTGCTCTCCTCCGTGCCCTACCACGAGGTCGCCCCGCCGAGGATCGAGCTGCCGCCCCGCCCGGCCCCGCGCGGCTACCAGCGGCCCCCGCGCGACCTGCAGAAGTACGTGCCGGACCACGCGGCCGGGCTCGGCTGACCGGTCCGGTCCGGGGACGGTCCGGGCCGGGGCTGTCGGCGGCCTCAACTAGGCTTCCGGTGTGGACGAACCGGACCTCTTCACCGCCGCCGCCGAGGAACGCCAGACCAGGGAGCCCGGCCGGGCCCCGCTGGCCGTACGGATGCGTCCGCGCACCCTGGACGAGGTGGCCGGGCAGCGGCAGCTGCTGAAGCCCGGCTCGCCGCTGCGACGGCTGGTCGCCAACTCGCGCGGGCCCGCGGCCACCAGCTCGGTGATCCTCTGGGGGCCGCCCGGCACCGGCAAGACCACCCTCGCGCACGTGATCAGCCAGGCCGTGGAGGGCCGCTTCGTCGAGCTGTCCGCGATCACCGCCGGGGTCAAGGAGGTCCGGGCGGTGATCGACGGCGCCCGGCGGGCGGTCGGCATGTCCGGCCGGGAGACGGTCCTGTTCCTGGACGAGATCCACCGCTTCTCCAAGGCCCAGCAGGACTCGCTGCTGCCCGCGGTGGAGAACCGCTGGGTCACCCTGATCGCGGCGACCACCGAGAACCCGTACTTCTCGGTGATCTCCCCGCTGCTGTCCCGCTCGCTGCTGCTCACCCTGGAGTCGCTGACCGACGAGGACATCCGCGCGCTGCTGCGCCGGGCGGTCGCCGACGAGCGCGGCCTGGAGGGCGCGCTGGAGCTGACCGCGGAGGCCGAGGACCACCTGGTGCGGCTGGCCGGCGGGGACGCCCGGCGGGCGCTCACCACGCTGGAGGCGGCGGCCGGGGCGGCGCTGGAGAAGGGCGAGGCGAGCATCTCGCTGGCCACCACCGAGACGGCCGTCAACCAGGCGGCGGTGCGCTACGACAAGGACGGCGACCAGCACTACGACGTGGCCAGCGCGCTGATCAAGTCGATCCGCGGCAGCGACGTGGACGCCACCCTGCACTACCTGGCCCGGATGATCGAGGCGGGGGAGGACCCTCGCTTCATCGCCCGGCGGCTGATGATCTCGGCCAGCGAGGACGTCGGCCTGGCCGATCCGGCCGCGCTGCAGACGGCGGTGGCGGCGGCCCAGGCGGTGGCCCTGATCGGCTTCCCGGAGGCCCGGATCATCCTCTCCCAGGCGGCGATCACGCTGGCCCTGGCGCCCAAGTCCAACTCGGCCTACCTGGCGATCGACGCGGCGCTGGCGGACGTCCGGCAGGGGCTGGCCGGGGCCGTCCCGCCGCACCTGCGGGACGCCCACTACGGCGGCGCGGGCAAGCTCGGCCACGGCAAGGGCTACCAGTACCCGCACGACCTGCCGGAGGGCATCGCCGCCCAGCAGTACGCGCCGGACGCGGTGCACGGCCGGGAGTATTACCGGCCGAACCGGCGCGGCGGTGAGGTGCGGTACGCGGACACCGTGGAGTGGACGCGCGGGCGGCTGCGGGGGGAGCGCCGGCCGGAGCAGAAGGCCGAGCGCAAGCCCGAGCGGGCGGCCGAGCAGAAGGCCGACGGGAAGGCCGAGGGGAAGCCCGGGGCGGCCGCCGAGCAGCCCGGGGAAAAGGGCGAGTGAGCGACGGGTATACTTCGTCGGAGTGCCATGTCCCGGGACGGCGGCGGGGGAGACCCCACCGACCGGCCGCACCAGCGGGGCATCGGCGGTAGGCCTCCCCCGGGAGGCCCGCACCAGGAGCGTCGCGCACCGTTTCGGTGTCGCGGGAGGCCCGGTTCCCGGGCCCTTCGTGTGACCAGCACTTCTCGTGCCCGGCTCCGGAGAGCGGCTGATCCCTTCGCGCAGGCGACGGGGTTTTCTCCGGGTCGCGACATGCGACCTCCGTCAACACCTGGTGAAAGCCGTATTCGTAAGCAAGGAAGGTTTGGTTCATGGCGAACCAGAAGCGTCCCAAGGTCAAGATCGCGCGTGCGCTCGGCGTGCCGCTGACCCCGAAGTCCGTCAAGTACTTCGAGGCCCGCCCGTACCCGCCCGGCCAGCACGGCCGTGGTCGCAAGCAGAACTCGGACTACAAGGTCCGTCTGCTCGAGAAGCAGCGTCTGCGCGCCCAGTACGACCTGAGCGAGAAGCAGATGGCGCGCGCGTTCGACCGCGCGAAGAAGGCCGAGGGCAAGACCGGTGAGGCGCTCGTCGCCGAGCTGGAGACCCGTCTGGACTCCCTGGTCCTGCGTTCGGGCATCGCCCGCACCATCTACCAGGCCCGCCAGATGGTCGTCCACGGCCACATCGAGGTCAACGGTGGCAAGGTCAACAAGCCGTCGTACCAGATGAAGCCGGGCTTCGTGGTGACCGTCCGCGAGCGCTCCAAGGAGAAGGTCCCCTTCCAGGTCGCCCGTGAGGGTGGCTACGCGGGTGAGGGCCAGACCCCGAAGTACCTCGAGGTCAACCTGAAGGCCCTGGCCTTCCGCCTGGACCGTGCGCCGCAGCGCAAGGAGGTCCCGGTGATCTGTGACGAGCAGCTGGTCGTCGAGTACTACTCGCGCTGACCCGCGCTCGGTTCGCACACCGCGGAACCGCACCGACGAGCCCCCGTCGCCTTTCGAGGCGGCGGGGGCTCGCCGTTTCCCGCGCTGCTACGGCTGCTCGCCCGACATCGCGGCGGCCAGCCGCAGGTGCGGGCGGGCCTCCTCGGCGCGGCCCCGGCGCTCCAGGGTGCGGCCGAGCATCAGCCGGGCGTAGTCCTCGGCCGGGTCCAGGTCGAGGATCCGGCGCAGTTCGGCCTCGGCGCGGCCGAGCTGGGCGGAGTGGAAGTAGCTGCGGGCCAGCAGCAGCCGGACGGAGAGGTTGGCCGGCTCCTCGGCCAGCACGCCCTCCAGCATGCGGGCGGCGTCGGTGTACGCCTTGGACTCGAAGTAGAAGTTCGCGAGGCGGTACTCGTCGTGGATGGCCATGGTGCTCCTTCCGGGTGGATCCTTGCCTCCTCAAGCAATCGGCAAGCTTCAGCTATTCCGGACCGGCGCGGGGGCCGGTGCGGGCGGCACCGAGCACGGGCCGGGGCCCGGCTCCGGGCCGCCCGGCGGGCCGCCGCCGTCGAGCGCCCGGGAGACCGCCGCGTCGAGGTCCAGCCGGGCCCCGGCCCGGTAGCAGTCGTCGTACTCCTGCTCGGTCAGCCCGGCCAGGGCCCGCTCGGCGCACTCCTGGTGCGGGCCGAAGAAGGACCGGGAGCCCAGGAAGGGGTTGCCGACCGCGCGCCAGATCCGGTGCGCGGCCCCCTGGAGGACCCTGGCCTCGCACAGGTTGCCGGGCTCGCCGGGGCCGGCCGGCTCGGTCTCCAGCAGCGCCAGCAGGTCGATCCCCAGCACGATGCCGAGCAGGTCGTGGAAGAGGTGGTTCAGCCGGACGCACTCCCGGGCCAGCGCCCGGGCCGGTTGGACCGCGCCGTCCAGGTAGTGCGAGTACGCCATCGCGTACAGCACGTAGGCGTACGCCCACTGCTCGCCGTGCTCCTCGCAGACCTCGCGGGCCTGGCCGAACCAGAGCTCGCCGCTGTCCTGGTCGCCCTGGAACAGGTAGGCGAGGCCCAGTTCGAACATGGCCATCACCACGTTGCTGTTGAGTTCGCCGATGGTCCGGTAGTGCCAGAGCGCCTCCTCGAACAGCTCGGCGGCGCGCTGCGGGTCGTCGCCGATCAGGGCGGCGCAGCCCTGGCGGTGGACGGCGTAGGCGAGCGCCCGGTCGTCGCCGGTGTCCAGGGCCTGGCGGCGGCACTCCTCCAGCGCGGGCCGGGCGGCTTCGAGGTCGCCCTGGAGGGTGGCCATGTAGCCGGTCACCCAGAGGGCCTTGGCCCGGGCCTCGGTCGGTTCGCGGTCCAGGGCGAGCGCCCGGTCCAGCCAGTGCCGGCCCTCGCCGAGGTGCCCGCAGCCGACCCAGTAGAACCAGAGCGTGCCGGCCAGCAGCAGGGCGATCTGCTCCTCGCCCGGCTCGGCCAGGCAGAACTCCAGCGCGGCGCGCAGATTGGTGTGGGCGAGCCGGGTGCGCTCGGCGGTCTCGGTCTGCCGGGGGCCGAACCACTCGACCTCGCCCCAGGTGGCGACGCCCAGGTACCAGTCCCGGTGGCGGCGCAGCAGCCGCTGCTCGTCGCCGGCGGCGCGCAGCCAGTGGCCGCCGTACTCGCGCAGGGTGTCCAGCAGCCGGAACCGGACGCCGAAGGCGCTCTCCTCGCGCAGCACCACGGACTTGGCCACCAGCTCGTCCAGCAGGTCGAGCACGTCCTCGGGTTCGATGCCGTCGCCGGCGCAGACGTACTCGGCGGCCTCCAGGTCGAAGGACCCGGCGAAGACCGACAGGCGGGCCCAGAGTAAACGTTCCTGCACTGTGCACAGCTCATGGCTCCACCCGATCGTGGTGCGCAGCGTCTGGTGCCTCGGCAGGGCCGTCCGGGAGCCGCCGGTGAGCAGCCGGAAGCGGTCGTCCAGCCGGGCGGTGATCTGCTCCACCGACAGCGCCCGCAGCCGCCCGGCGGCCAGCTCCACGGCCAACGGGATGCCGTCCAGCCGGCGGCAGAGCAGGCCGACCGCCTCCGCGTTCGCCTCGGTCACCTCGAAGGACGGCAGCACCGCCCGGGCCCGGTCGGCGAACAGCCGCACCGCGTCCGGCAGCGGACCCGGGCCCACCCGCTGCTGCGGCAGCGGGCCGGCGGGCAGCGGCGCCAGCGTCAGCAGGTGCTCGCCCGAGGCCCGCAGGGCGGAGCGGCTGGTGGCCAGCACCCGCAGACCGGGCAGCGCCCGCAGCAGCGCGTCGGCGAGCTCGGCGCAGGCCTCCACCAGGTGCTCGCAGCCGTCCAGCACCAGCAGCAGCCGCCGCCCCGCCAGGTGCTCGCCCAGCACGTCCAGCGGCGGCCGGGCGGTGCCGTCGGTCAGCCGCAGGGCCTCCAGGACGGCGTGGCCGAGCAGCAGCGGGTCCTGCACGGGGGCCACGTCCACCAGCCAGCTGCCGTCCGGGAACGCCCCGGCCGCCCGGGCCGCGGCCCGCAGCGCCAGCCGGCTCTTGCCGACCCCGCCGGGCCCGGTCACCGTCACCAGCCGGGCACCGGCCAGCAGGCCGGCCAGCTCGGCCAGCTCCCGCCGCCGCCCGACGAAGCCGGTCACCTCGGCCGGCAGCCGGCCCGGCCCCGGCTCGCGCGGCCACGCCGCGGGCTCTGCTCTCCAGTCGCCGGCCACGCGCTGCTCCCCGTCGTTCCTGGCCCGGACCGCGGCGGTCCGGACGTGCGTCGGGCCGTACGGGCGACGGCCCGCCTGGCAGAACGAGGTGACCGGCCGGTAGGTTACGCGCGCCGATCGCACACCCGGACGAGGCCGCCGACGGGATCCCGGTCCGGAAACCGGGCGTCGGCGCGATAGGGTTCGGTCTGTAGAGCGACAAGGTGAGGGAGCACGCAAAGGTGACCGTGGGAGAGCTGGCCGGGTTGCTCGTCGCCGTGTTCTGGGCGGTCCTGGTCACCCTGCTCGCCGTCGTGCTGGTCCGGCTCTCCAAGGTGCTCAAGGAGGCCACCGTCCTGGTCTCCGCGGTCACCGAGCAGGCCGTCCCGCTGCTCTCCGACGCGGGCGCCGCGGTGCGCAGCGCCAACGAGCAGCTGGACCGGGTGGACGAGATCACCGCCAACGTCCAGGACGCCGCCGCCAACGCCAAGGCGCTCTCCTCCACCGCGGCCGCCACGTTGGGCGGACCGCTGATGAAGGTCGCGGCCTTCAGCTACGGCGTCCGGAAGGCCGTCGCCAAGCAGCAGGGCGCGCTGCCGAGCGGGCCGCTGCCGGCCGGCGAGCGCGAGGAGCTGGCCCGGCTGATCCGGGCCGAGGTGCGCGCCGCGACCGCGCCCAGGAACGGCTTCCTCTCCCGGGTCCGGCGCGCGGTGAGGGGCTGACGGCATGGCACGGATCTTCTGGATGGCGGTCGGCGCCGGCGCCGCCGTGTGGGCCATGAACAAGGCCAACGGCGCCGTGCAGCGGCTCACCCCGGACAGCCTCTCCGGCACCGCCGCGCGCGGTGCGCTGCACCTGGGCGACCTGGCCAAGCAGTTCGCCCAGGACGTGCGGTCCGGCATGGCCGAGCGCGAGGAGCAACTGAAGGACGACCTCGGGCTGCACGGCACCGCCGTGGCCGAGCCCGGGCGCACCGGCCGTGTCCTGCGTGGAGAGCCGCAGTACCGAGCTATCTCGGCGGCGCCCGGTCGCCCGGCCGCCGCCCTGCCTCCCGCCCGCACCACCCCCCAGACCATTGAAGAAACGCCCCGCCGAGCCCTGCCGCGGGGCGGAACGAACCGGAAGGACCACTAATGGAGTCGGCTGAGATCCGCCGCCGCTGGCTGCGCTTCTTCGAGGAGCGCGGCCACACCGTCGTTCCGTCGGCGTCCCTGGTCGCCGACGACCCCACCCTGCTGCTCGTCAACGCCGGCATGGTGCCGTTCAAGCCCTACTTCCTGGGCGAGGTCAAGCCGCAGTTCTCGCGCGCCACCAGCGTCCAGAAGTGCGTGCGCACCCTGGACATCGAGGAGGTCGGGAAGACCACCCGGCACGGCTCCTTCTTCCAGATGTGCGGCAACTTCTCCTTCGGCGACTACTTCAAGGAAGGCGCCATCAAGTTCGCCTGGGAGCTGCTCACCAGCTCCGTCGCGGACGGCGGCTACGGCCTGGAGCCGGAGAAGCTCTGGATCACCGTCTACAAGGACGACGACGAGGCCGAGCAGATCTGGCGCGACGTCATCGGCGTGCCGGCCGAGCGCATCCAGCGCCTCGGCATGAAGGACAACTTCTGGTCGATGGGCGTGCCCGGCCCGTGCGGCCCGTGCTCGGAGATCAACTACGACCGCGGCCCCGCGTACGGCGAGGAGGGCGGCCCGGCGGTCAACGGCGAGCGCTACCTGGAGATCTGGAACCTGGTCTTCATGCAGTACGAGCGCGGCCACGGCGACGGCAAGGACGGCTTCGAGATCCTCGGCGACCTGCCGAGCAAGAACATCGACACCGGCCTCGGCCTGGAGCGCCTCGCCGCCATCCTCCAGGGCGTCGACAACCTCTTCGAGATCGACACCAGCCGGATGATCCTCGACCGCGCCGCCGAGCTCACCGGCCACACCTACGGCGCCGACCACAAGTCGGACGTCTCGCTGCGCGTGGTCACCGACCACATCCGCACCGCGCTGATGCTGGTCGGCGACGGCGTCACCCCCGGCAACGAGGGCCGCGGCTACGTGCTGCGCCGCATCCTGCGCCGCGCCATCCGCAACATGCGCCTGCTGGGCGCCACCGAGCCGGTGGCCAAGGAGCTCACCGACGTCGCGATCAAGGCGATGGCTCCGCAGTACCCGGAGCTGGAGTCCGACCGCAAGCGCATCGAGACGGTCGTGGTCGCCGAGGAGTCGGCCTTCCTGCAGACCCTGAAGGCCGGCACCAGCCTGCTGGACGCGGCGGTCACCGAGACCAAGCAGTCCGGTGGCGCGGTGCTCTCCGGCGACCAGGCGTTCAAGCTGCACGACACCTACGGCTTCCCGATCGACCTCACCCTGGAGATGGCCGAGGAGCAGGGCCTCCAGGTGGACGAGGCGGGCTTCCGCCGCCTGATGCAGGAGCAGCGGGACCGCGCCAAGGCGGACGCCAAGGCGAAGAAGATGGGCCACGCCGACGTCGCCGCGTACCGCGAGGTCGCCGACAAGTCCGGCGCCAGCGTCTTCACCGGCTACAGCCTGACCGAGGGCGAGGCCACCGTGGTCGGCCTGCTGGTGGACGGCGTTCCGGCGCCGGCCGCCTCCGAGGGCGACGAGGTCGAACTGATCCTCGACCGCACCCCGTTCTACGCCGAGGGCGGCGGCCAGCTCGCCGACCACGGCCGGATCCGGCTGGAGTCCGGCGCGGTGGTGGAGATCCGCGACGTGCAGCAGCCCGTCCCGGGCGTCATCGTGCACTCCGGCGGCGTGCTGTTCGGCGAGGTCGTGCTCGGCTCCTCGGCCTACGCCACGATCGACATCGACCGTCGCCGGGCGATCGCCCGCGCCCACTCGGCCACCCACCTGACCCACCAGGCGCTGCGCGACGCGCTCGGCCCGACGGCCGCCCAGGCCGGTTCGGAGAACGCCCCGGGCCGCTTCCGCTTCGACTTCGGCTCGCCCGCCGCCGTTCCGGGCAGCGTGCTGGTCGACGTCGAGCAGAAGATCAACGACGTGCTGGGCCGCGAGCTGGAGGTCACCGCCGAGGTCATGACGATGGACCAGGCCCGCAAGGCCGGCGCCATCGCGATGTTCGGCGAGAAGTACGGCGACGAGGTCCGGGTCGTCTCGATCGGCGACTTCTCCAAGGAGCTGTGCGGCGGCACCCACGTCGGCAACACCGCCCAGCTGGGCCTGGTGAAGCTGCTCGGCGAGTCCTCGATCGGCTCCGGCGTGCGTCGCGTCGAGGCGCTGGTCGGCGTCGACGCGTACAAGTTCCTGGCGCGCGAGCACACCGTGGTGGCCCAGCTGACCGAGCTGGTCAAGGGCCGCCCGGAGGAGCTGCCGGAGAAGATCTCGGGCATGCTCACCAAGCTGAAGGACGCCGAGAAGGAGATCGAGCGCTTCCGCGCGGAGAAGGTGCTGGCCGCCGCGGCGGGCCTGGCCGACTCGGCCGAGGACGTGCACGGCATCGCCGTGGTCGCCGCGCAGGTCGCCGACGGCGTGGGCGCGGACGAGCTGCGCAAGCTGGTCCTGGACGTGCGCGGCCGCCTCGGCGCCCGCCCGGCCGTGGTCGCCGCGTTCACCGTGGCGAACGACCGCCCGCTGACCGTGATCGCCACCAACGAGGACGCCCGCGGCCGCGGCATCAAGGCCGGCGAGCTGGTCCGCACCGCGGCCAAGACCCTCGGCGGCGGCGGTGGCGGCAAGGACGACGTCGCCCAGGGCGGCGGCTCCAACCCGGCCGCGGTCGGCGAGGCGATCGCCGCGGTGCGCGGCCTGGTCGCGGAGCGCGCCAGCTGATGGAGCAGGAGGAGAGGCCCTTCAGGCGTGGACGGCGGATCGCCGTCGACGTCGGTGACGCCCGGATCGGGGTCGCGTCCTGCGACCCCGACGGGGTGCTCGCCACGCCGGTGGAGACGGTGCCGGCCGGGGTGAAGTCGCAGGCCAGGCTCGCCGCGATCGTCGAGGAGTACGACGCGATCGAGGTGGTCGTCGGGCTGCCGCGCTCGCTCAGCGGCAAGGAGGGCCCGGCGGCGGAGAAGGTCCGGGCCTACGCCCTGCGGCTGGCCAACCGGCTCTACCCGGTGCCGGTGCGGCTGGTGGACGAGCGGATGACGACCGTCACCGCGACCCACGGGCTGCGCGCCTCGGGCGTCAAGGCGAAGAAGGGCCGCTCGGTGGTCGACCAGGCCGCCGCGGTGGTGATCCTGCAGACCGCCCTTGAGACCGAACGGGTGAGCGGACGCCCGCCCGGTGAGAGCGTCGAGGCGGTCGGCTGACCGGCCTGATCTAACGTCCCGAAAAGGGGTCCGTGCGGACGCGTCCGCACGGACCCCTTTCTCGTTCGTTCCCGTGTCCGTTCCGGACCGGTCCCGGAATGCTCCGGACCGCTTCGGTTCGGCCCGGGACCATCCGCAGCGATCCGGGACCGCCGAGGGGGCCGCGCGCCATGACCGACCAGGACTTCCACCCGGGGCTCACGCCGGGGCACCTGGGTGCGCCGGTACTGGAGCCGGAGGGACGCCCTCCGGGTGCGCCCCGGCCGCGCTCCGATGCACCGGATCCGCACCGACGGCGTAACGGACTGGCCTGCGCGCTCACCGCGCTCTCGCTGGTCGCGGTCTTCGGCGGGATCGGGCTCACCGGCTACACCTGGTTCCAGCAGCAGCGCAAACCCCCGGCGGCCGCCGACTACAAGGGACAGGGCGACGGCAGCGTCCAGGTCTCGGTGCCGGAGGGCGCGGGCCTGTCCCAGATCGCCTCCGCGCTGGTCCGCAACGGTGTGGTGGCCAGCTCGCTCGCCTTCACCCGGGCGGCGAAGGGCAGCGCGGCGGCCGCCGGGCGGATCCAGCCCGGGACGTACACGCTCAAGCAGAAGATGTCGGCCGCCGCCGCGCTGGCCGTCCTGATCGACCCGGCCAACGCCAACGGCCTGACCATCCCCGAGGGGTGGCGCGGCTACCAGATCTACGCCGCGATCGACAAGAAGCTGAACCTCCCGGCCGGTACCGCCCAGAAGACCGCCCAGGACCAGATCGCCGACCTCGGGCTGCCGGACTTCGCCAACGGCAGCCCGGAGGGCTACCTCTTCCCCGCGCGGTACGCCGTCACCGACGGCACCACCGCGCTCGACCTGCTGAAGCAGATGGTCGAGCGGGCGGGGAAGGAGTTCAGCCGGGACGACGCCAACGTCGTCGCGCAGAACCTCGGGCAGAGCCTGTACGGGCTGGTCACCGTGGCCAGCATGGTCCAGGGCGAGGCGGACAACACCGAGGACATGGGCAAGGTGGCGCGGGTCATCTACAACCGGCTGGCCAAGGGCATGCCGCTGCAGCTGGACTCCACCATCAACTACGCGCTCGGCCGGTCGACCCTGAACACCACCGTCACCGACACCAAGCTGGACTCCCCGTACAACACCTATGTGCACCCGGGGCTGCCGCCGTCCCCGATCTCCAACCCCGGACGGCAGGCGATCATGGCCGCGCTGGACCCGACGCCGGGCGACTGGATCTACTTCGTGACCGTGAAGCCCGGCGACACCCGCTTCACCGACAGCTTCGACGTGCAGCAGCGCAACGTGGCGGACTTCAACGCCGCCCGGGCCGCCACCCCGAGCGCGTCGGCCTCCGGCTCGGCCCCGGCCGCCCCCTCGGCCCCGCCCGGGACGGCCCCGTGACGGCTCCGTGCGCTGAGCGTGAGGTCGCCCACTGACCGTGTGTTCGCCCGAGCGGGGGTACGGCTGCGGTACGGTAACGTCTCCCTCCAGGCGCTGCGCTAGCACGCCGGTTCGAGAATCAGCCGGGACCGCGTCGTCCCGGACGGCCGGTCCGATCCTCCGGTCGTCACCGTCGGTTAAGGGGATCAATGACCGATCTGGGTCGGGGCTACGGCCCCCAGGGCGAGCCGTGGCACCCCGGTGATCCCGGGTACGGCGGCCAGCAGCCGGTCCCCGGCCAGCAGGACGGCCAGTGGCAGCAGCAGTACCCCCAGCAGGGCCAGCAGGGTCAGCAGTCCTACGGGGACGTGCAGCAGGGGTACGCGCAGCCGCAGATGCAGCAGGGCGTGCAGGGTGTGCAGGGCATGCAGCAGGGATACCCGGAGGGGTACCAGCAGCAGGGCGTGCCGCAGCAGATGGGGCAGCAGGGCTACCCCCAGCAGCAAGTGCCGATGCAGCAGCAGGGCATGCCGCAGCAAGGATTCGACCAGGGGTACCCGCAGCAGGGTATGACCCAGCAGGGCTACCCCCAGCAGCAGATGCCGATGCAGCAGCAGGGCATGCCCCAACAGGGGTATCCGCAGCAGCAGATGCCCCAGCAGCAGATGCCGATGCAGCAGGGGGTGCCGCCGCAGCAGGCCGTCCGGCAGCAGCCCGCCCCGCAGGCCCAGGCGCCCGCACCCGCCGGGCCCGGCCCGGACGGGATCGACTGGGAGGCCGAGGCCGCCGCGCTGGAGTCCGGCGCGGACCCGGTCGGCGGGGTGCACGAGCCCGCGGCCGAGGAGTGGGACGGTCAGCACGACGGCCTCCACGAGGACGGGCCGCACGGCGAGGACGGCTACCTCGACGAGCACGCCGAGGCGGAGGAGGCCGGCTTCCTCGGCCGGCAGGACGACTCCCGCGAGGCGAAGAAGAAGCGCAAGGAGAGCGGCAAGAAGGCCGGCCGCCGCAACGGCGGTGCCTGCCTGGTGGTCGCGCTGGTGCTGCTCGGGCTGCTCGGCGGCGCGGGCTGGTGGGGCTACGGCTTCTACCAGAGCCACTTCGGACCGCCGCCGGACTTCTCCGGCGAGGGCACCGGCTCCGTCCAGATCGAGGTCAAGCAGGGCGCGGTCGGCGGGCAGATCGGCGCCGTGCTCAAGGCGGCCGGGGTGGTCAAGAGCGTCGACGCCTTCACCAAGGCCTGCGACGCCGAGCCCAAGTGCACCAGCATCCAGTACGGCTTCTACACCCTGAAGAAGGAGATGTCGGCGGCGGCCGCGGTCAAGGAACTCCTGGACCAGGCGGGCGGCGCGGCGATCGTGTTCCCGGAGGGCAAGAACTCCTCCGAGATCTACACCATGATCGACACCAAGCTGAAGCTCCAGAAGGGCACCACGGCGGGCGTCGCCAAGGACCAGGTCAACAACCTCGGCCTGCCGGCGTACGCGAACGGCAACATCGAGGGCTTCCTCTGGCCGACCCGCTACAACATCGCCGACGGCATGAAGCCCGAGGACCTGCTCAAGGCGATGGTGAAGAACGCCACCGACAAGTACGCGAACCTGGACGGCCAGGCCGCCTCGGTCGGGCTGAAGAACGGCTACGAGGTGCTGATCGAGGCGAGCAT
Source organism: Kitasatospora sp. NPDC089797 (assembly GCF_040684795.1). NCBI lineage: Bacteria > Bacillati > Actinomycetota > Actinomycetes > Kitasatosporales > Streptomycetaceae > Kitasatospora > Kitasatospora sp. NPDC089797. Next base: position 204,202 of record NZ_JBFBGS010000002.1, read on the forward strand.
CCTGCAGCGCGAGGGCAACAACCCGGAGGACTTCGCCAAGATGGCGAAGACCATCCAGAACCGCCTGGCCAACGAGCCCGAGACGCACCACCGCCTCGGCATGGACACCACGCTGCAGTACTCGCTGGGCCGCAAGGACCTCACCAAGAAGGACATGGACGACGCGTCCAACAAGTACAACACCTACCTGAACCCCGGCCTGCCGCCCGGCCCGATCTCCAACCCGGGGGACGAGGCGATCAACGCGGTGCTGCACCCGGCGGACGGCAAGTGGCTGTACTTCATCGCGATGTCCCCGACGCAGACCCTGTTCGCCGAGACGAGCAGGGAGCACTACGCCAACGTCAAGCAGTACTGCACCAACGCCGGGCAGGGCTTCGACGAGGCCCGCGGCCACTGCACCACCAAGTAGCACCGGGCAACCCGCTTACGGAGAGGCAGCGTTGACCAGCAAGCACCGGGCGGCCGTCCTCGGCTCGCCGATCGCCCACTCGCTCTCGCCGGACCTGCACCGGGCCGCCTTCGCGGCGCTCGGGCTGGACGGCTGGCGCTACGACCGCTTCGAGGTCGACGAGGCCGGCCTGCCCGGCTTCCTCGCCGGGCTGGACGAGGCCGAGTGGGCGGGGCTGTCGCTGACCATGCCGCTCAAGCGGGCGATCATCCCGCTGCTGGACGAGGTCAGCCCGACGGCCCGCTCGGTGGAGGCGGTGAACACCGTGGTGTTCACCGCCGACGGCCGCCGCACCGGGGACAACACCGACGTCTCCGGGCTGGTCAACGCGCTGCGCGAGCGCGGCATCACCGAGGTGCCGGCCGCCGCCGTGCTGGGCGCGGGGGCCACCGCCTCCTCGGCGCTGGCCGCGCTCGCCCAGGTCTGCACCGGCGAGGTGACGGTCTACGTGCGCAGCGTCGAGCGGGCCCGGGAGATGGCCGAGCTGGGCGAGCGGCTCGGCGTCGCGGTGCGGACGGCCGACTGGGAGCGGGGTGCCGAGGCGCTGGAGCGGCCGCTGACCGTCTCGACCACGCCGGTCGGGGCGACGGACGCCTTCGCCGGCGCGCTGCCCGCGGCCCCGGGCGCGCTGTTCGACGTGCTGTACCACCCGTGGCCGACGGCGCTGGCCGCCGCCTGCGCCGAGCGCGGTTCGACCGTGCTGGGCGGTCTGGACCTGCTGGTGCACCAGGCGGTGCTGCAGAGCGAGGCCTTCACCGGGCACACGCCCGGGCCGCTGGCGGCGATGCGCGCGGCGGGGGAGCGGGCGCTGGCCGGGCACTGAGCCCGTCCGTCCCCCGGCCTGGGCGTTTCACCGACCGACCGGTTGCCGTCCGTCACGCGGACTCGGCCACCGGGTGCCTCCGGGTCATGAAAGGATTCGGGGGGAAGGCACGCTCGGGCGGGCCGCGGCGGTGCCGTGGGCCGGCCCGCTGATGAAGGAGCTCCGTTGGGTACGTTGCGCTGGCTGACGGCGGGGGAGTCGCACGGCCCCGCACTCGTCGCGACGCTGGAGGGCCTGCCCGCCGGTGTACCGGTCACCACCGCGGTGGTGGCCGACGCGCTGGCGCGCCGTCGGCTCGGTTACGGCCGCGGGGCGCGGATGAAGTTCGAGCAGGACGAGGTGACCTTCCTCGGCGGCGTCCGGCACGGCCTGACCATGGGCAGCCCGGTGGCGATCATGGTCGGTAACACCGAGTGGCCGAAGTGGGAGCAGGTCATGTCGGCCGACCCGGTCGACCCCGAGGTGCTGGCCGGTCTGGCCCGCAACGAGGCGCTGACCCGCCCCCGGCCCGGCCACGCCGACCTGGCCGGCATGCAGAAGTACTCGATCGACGAGGCCCGGCCGATCCTGGAGCGCGCCAGCGCCCGGGAGACGGCGGCCCGGGTCGCGCTGGGTGCGGTCGCCCGGGCGTACCTGCGCGAGGTGGCCGGGATCGAGATCGTCAGCCACGTCGTCGAGCTGGCCGCCGCCAAGGCGCCGGCCGGCGTGGTGCCGCTGCCCTCGGACGAGGCCCGGCTGGACGCCGACCCGGTGCGCTGCCTGGACGCGGACGCGTCGAAGGCGATGGTCGCCGAGATCGACCAGGCCCACAAGGACGGCGACACCCTCGGCGGCGTGGTCGAGGTGCTGGCGTACGGCGTGCCGGTCGGCCTCGGCTCGCACGTGCACTGGGACCGCCGCCTGGACGCCCGGCTGGCCGCCGCGCTGATGGGCATCCAGGCGATCAAGGGCGTCGAGGTCGGCGACGGCTTCGAGCTGGCCCGGGTGCCGGGCTCGAAGGCGCACGACGAGATCGTCCCGACCCCCGAGGGCGTCAAGCGCACCTCCGGCCGCTCCGGCGGCACCGAGGGCGGCCTGTCCACCGGCGACGTGCTGCGGGTGCGCGCCGCGATGAAGCCGATCGCCACCGTGCCGCGGGCGCTGCAGACCCTGGACGTGCGCACCGGTGAGCCGGCCAAGGCGCACCACCAGCGCTCGGACGTCTGCGCGGTGCCGGCCGCCGGCATCGTGGCCGAGGCGATGGTCGCGCTGGTGCTGGCCGACGCGGTCAACGAGAAGTTCGGCGGCGACAACGTCGCGGAGACGCGTCGTAACGTGCAGGGCTACCTCGACAACCTGATCATCCGATGACCGTTCCGGTCGTCGTGCTGGTCGGCCCGCCCGGCAGTGGCAAGTCCACCGTCGGGCGGGCCCTGGCCGAGCGCCTGGGCGTCGGCTTCCGGGACACCGACGCCGACATCGAGGCGCTGGCCGGCAAGCCCATCCCGGAGATCTTCATCGACGAGGGCGAGCCGCACTTCCGCGAGCTGGAGGTCCGCGCCGTGCGCGCGGCCGCCGAGGGGCACGGCGGAGTCCTGGCGCTCGGCGGCGGCGCGGTGATGGCCGAGGCCACCCGTACGCTGCTGCGCGAGCTGCCGGTGGTCTTCCTGGAGGTCCCGCTGGGCGACGCCGTCAAGCGGGTCGGCCTGGACGCCCCGCGCCCGCTGCTGGCCGTCAACCCGCGGGCCCGCTGGCGCGAGCTGATGGAGGCCCGCCGCCCCCTCTACCTGGAGGTGGCCACCGCCGTCGTCGACACCGCCGACCGCACCCCCGAGCAGGTCGCGGACGCCGTACTGGAAGCACTGGAGTTGAAGACCCCCCATGACTGACACCACCGTCAGGATCCACGTCGGCGGCAGCGCCGGCCACGACCCGTACGACGTGCTGATCGGGCACCAGCTGCTCGGTGAGCTGGCGCCGCTGATCGGGACCCGGGCCAAGCGGGTCGCGATCATCCACCCGGAGGCACTGGCCGCCACCGCCGACGCCATCCGCGAGGACCTGGCCGCCGAGGGCTACGAGGCGATCGGGCTGCAGGTGCCGAACGCCGAGGAGGCGAAGAGCGCCGAGGTCGCCGCGTACTGCTGGTCGGTGCTCGGGCAGACCGGGTTCACCCGCAGCGACGTCGTCGTCGGTCTCGGCGGCGGCGCCACCACCGACCTGGCCGGCTTCGTCGCGGCCACCTGGCTGCGCGGGGTGCGCTGGATCTCCATGCCCACCACGCTGCTCGGCATGGTCGACGCGGCGGTGGGCGGCAAGACCGGCATCAACATCGCCGAGGGCAAGAACATGGTCGGCGCCTTCCACCCGCCGGTGGGCGTGCTGGCCGACCTCGGCACCCTGGAGACCGTGCCCACGCACGACTACGTCTCCGGTCTCGCCGAGGTCATCAAGTGCGGCTTCATCGCCGACCCGGCCATCCTCGACCTGATCGAGGCCGACCCGGAGGGCGCCAGGACCCCGGCCGGCCCGCACACCGTCGAGCTGATCCGGCGGGCCATCCAGGTCAAGGCCGACGTGGTCTCCGGGGACCTCAAGGAGTCCGGCCGCCGGGAGATCCTCAACTACGGCCACACCCTGGGCCACGCCATCGAGCGCAACGAGCGCTACAAGTGGCGGCACGGCGCGGCGATCTCCATCGGCATGGTGTTCGCCGCCGAACTCGGCCGTCTGGCAGGGCGGTTGGACGACGAGACGGCCGACCGGCACCGCACCGTGCTGGCCTCGGTCGGCCTGCCGCTGAGCTACCGGGCGGACGCCTGGCCGAAGCTGCTGGACGCGATGAAGATCGACAAGAAGTCGCGCGGCGACCTGATCCGCTTCATCGTCCTGGACGGCCTCGGCAAGACCTCCGTGCTGGAGGGCCCCGACCCGTCCCTGCTGGTCGCCGCGTACGCGGAGGTCTCGGCGTGACCCGGGTGATGGTGCTCAACGGCCCCAACCTCGGCCGGCTGGGCAGCCGTGAGCCGGACGTCTACGGCGCCACCTCGTACGCCGGGCTGGTCGAGCGCTGCACCGCGCTGGGCCGGGAGTTCGGCTTCGAGGTCGAGGTGCACGAGACCAACTCCGAGCAGCAGATGGTGGAGTGGCTGCACGAGGCGGCCGACGGGCAGGTGCCCGTGGTGATCAACCCGGGCGCGTTCACCCACTACTCGTACGCGATGCGGGACGCCGCGGCGCAGCGCACCGCGCCGCTGATCGAGGTGCACATCTCCAACCCGTACGCCCGGGAGACCTTCCGGCACACCTCGGTGATCGCGGCGGTGGCCTCCGGCACCGTCGCGGGGTTCGGGATCGGGTCGTACGAGCTGGCGCTGCGGGCGCTGGCGGAGCAGCTCGTCACGCGCTGAGGGCGGGGCCGCTCGTCGCGCGCTGCGGCGGGCGGGCCCCGATCCGGCGGGTCGCGGGTCGCCCGTTCCGGCCGGCCGGAGTCGGCCGGGGACGACCGGGGCTGACGGTGGGTCGGTGCGTGCCGGGAGCGGCCGTGGCCGGCCCGGGTGTGCGGGGTCGGCGGCCCGCTGGCGGACTGTGCCCGCTGCCGGGCCGCCGTGTAGTGTCCCCGCTGAGAGGTGTCGGGAGGTGTCGTGACGCAGTACGACGGAGGTGGGCAGGTCCCGCCGCGTCCCGTCGCTCCGCCGGTGCCGCCGGTGGGCGGTGCGGGGGTGTCTCCGTCGGGGGCGCCGGTTCCGCCGCCGCCCTCCCCGCCGGCTCCGCCGGTCCCGTCCGCGCCGCCCGTGCCGGCGCCGCAGTCCGCTCCGGCCCCGCACCGGGCGCCGCTCGCCGCACCGGCTCCGGTCCGTGCCCCGGCCCCGGGGCCGGCCCCCGTCGTCGCGCAGGCGCCCGCGCCCGGCGCGCCCGTTCCCGCCGGGGGCACCGGACACTTCGTGCTGCCCGCCGGCACGCCCGTCCAGCTCCCCGCCCACCCGTCGCAGCGGCACGCGCCCGCCGGTCCGATCGCCGTGCTGCTGATCGGCCCCGCCGGGGCGGGCAAGACCACCGTCGCCCGCCACTGGGCCGAACGCCGGGGCACCCCGACCGCGCACATCAGCCTGGACGACGTCCGGGAGTGGGTGCAGTCGGGCTTCGCCAACCCGCAGTCCGGCTGGAACAACGCCTCCGAGGCCCAGTACCGGCTGGCCCGCCGCACCTGCGGCTTCGCCTGCCGCAACTACCTGGCCAACGGCATCTCCTGCATCATCGACGATGCCGTCTTCCCGGACCGGCCGGCGATCGGCCTCGGCGGTTGGAAGCGGCACATCGGCCCCGGCATGATCCCGGTGGTGCTGCTGCCCAGCCTGGACTCGGTGCTGCACCGCAACGCCCGCCGCGGCGGGAACCGGCGGCTCGGTGACGAGGAGGTGGCCCGGATCCACGGGCGGATGGCGGGCTGGTACAACTCCGGCCTGCCGATCATCGACAACTCCTCCCTGGACGTGGCCGGGACGGCCGCCGAGCTGGACCGGGTCATCCTGGCCCGGCTGACGGGCATGCCGGTCCGCTGAACCGCCGGACCGGCCTGTCGGCGGCGGCTGCGATGATGGAGCGGTCCCGCCGGACCCACCAGAACCACCCGGGGAGCTGACGCCCGTGCCGGAAGGCCACATCATCCACCGCCTGGCCGGTCAGAACCGCGCGGCCTTCGGCGGCCGCCCGGTGCAGGTGTCCAGCCCGCAGGGCCGGTTCGCCGACGAGGCCAAGACCATCGACGGGCAGCTGCTCACCGGCGCCGAGGCCCTGGGCAAGCACCTCTTCCTCGGTTTCGAGGAGGGCGCCTGGGTGCACGTCCACCTCGGCCTCTACGGCGGCTTCACCTTCGGCACCGGCCCGGCGCCCGAGCCCGTCGGTCTGGTCCGGCTGCGGCTGGCCAACGACGAGGGCTACGCCGACCTGCGCGGTCCCAACACCTGCGCGCTGGTCGGCGATGCGGAGAAGGCCGCCGTCGCCGCCCGGCTCGGCCCCGACCCGCTGCGCGCCGACGCCGACCCGGAGGCCGCCTGGCGCCGGATATCGGGCAGCCGGACGACCGTCGCCGCGCTGCTGATGGACCAGAAGGTGCTGGCCGGGGTCGGCAACGTCTACCGGGCCGAGGTGCTCTTCCGCCACCACGTCGACCCGCACCGGGCCGGCCGCGACCTCACCCGCCGCGAGTGGGACGCGATCTGGGCGGACCTCGTCGCCCTGATGAACGAGGGCGTCGCCGCCGGCCGGATCGACACCGTCCGCCCCGAGCACACCCCCGAGGCGATGGGCCGCCCGCCCCGGGTGGACGACCACGGCGGCGAGGTGTACGTCTACCGCCGCGCCGCCATGCCCTGCCTGGTCTGCGGCACGGAGGTCCGCACGGAGGAGCACGCGGCCCGCAACCTGTTCTGGTGCCCGACCTGCCAGGCGGCCTGAGACGGATGCCGCCCCCGGTGGCCGCCGGACGCCGTAGGCTGGGGCCCGGGCCGGTCGGAGGGAGCGGACGGGTGGACGGCTACGAGGTGTCCAACAGCGTGACGGGCACGACGGTGCACGGGAGCCTGGTCCAGGGGCGGAACGTCACGGTCCAGCTGCCGCCGAAGCACCGGACCCCGTACCAGGTCCGGCCGCCGCGCGAGAGCTTCGTCAACCGGGAGCGCGAGATCGCCGCGCTCACCGCGGCGTTGGGCCGGGCCGAGCGGGGCGGTCCGGCGATCGTGGCGTTCACCGGCCTGGGCGGCGTCGGCAAGACCGAGCTGGTGGCCAAGTTCGCCCGGGAGCAGGCGGAGCACTTCCCGGGCGGTGTGCTGTACGCGGACCTCAAGGCCTACCGGCACCGCTCCGCGGTGGACCTCGCCGGGGTGCTGGAGGGGTTCCTCCGCGCCCTCGGGGTCCGGCCGCCGGACGTGGAGGCGGAGCGCTTCGGGGAGTTCCGGACGGTGACCGCCGAGCAGCGGTGCCTGGTGTTCCTCGACAACGTCGAGCACGCCGCGGAGGTCCGGGCGCTGCTCCCGTCGAGCGGGCTGCTGGTGGCGGCGGGCCGACGGCGGCTGGACGCGCTGCGGATGGACGGCGCGGAGGTGCGGCAGCTGGACCGCCTGAGCGCGCCGGCCGCCGCCGCTCTGGTGCGGGGGTGGCTGAGCGCCGGGCGGGGCACCGACGACGAGGTCGCGGCGCTGGTGGAGCGGTGTGCGGGGCTGCCGATCGCGCTGAACGCGGTCGGCAGTCAGCTGTTGCGCCGGGGTCGGCTCTCGGTGGGCCAGGTGATCGCCGAACTGTCCAGCCGGGAGGGCGGGTTGGCCGTGCTCGACAACGAGGAGGGGAACCTCCGGGGGACCTACGACCCGGTGTACGAGCGGCTCTCGCCGCAGGGGCGGGCGCTCTACCACCTGGTCGGGGTGCACCCGGGCCCGTTCGTGTCGGCCGCACTGGCGGACGCGGTGGGCGTCGAAGGGGCCGAGGACGCCCTGGACGAGCTCTGCGCCGTCCACCTCCTGGACGTGGTCGTCGACCAGGGGACGGACGAGCGCTTCCAGGCCCACGAGGTGGTGCGCACCCACGCCTACGCCTGCGCCCGTGAACTGCCCGACCGGACCGACCTCCTGGCCCGGGTGGTGGCCTACTACCGGGGCCGGGCGTCGGTGGCGGACCGGGCGATGGGACCGCGGCTGCGGCTGCAGGACCCGACCGGCGACGAGCTGCCCGGATTCCCGTCCGGTGCCGTCGCGCTGGAGTGGCTGCACGCGGAACGGGCCGACTTCCGGGCGGTGGTGGAGGCGGCGGCCGAGCGGCAGTGGCACGACGAGGTGTGGCGCCTCTGCGAGTCGCTGTGGCCGCTGTACCACGGCCGGAAGCTCTACGAGGACTGGATCGCCGTCCATGAGATCGGCGTCGAGTCGGCCCGGTGGGCCGGCAATCCGGACGCGGTGGTCCGGATGCACAACCAGTTGGCCCGTGCCCACTACGAGCGGCAGGACCACCGGCTCGCCGCGGAGCAGTTGGCGCTGGCGGCGGAGCAGCTGCCACTGGTGGCCGACCGGCGGGTGGTGGGGGTGCTGTACGAGACGGACGGCCTGCTGTGCCTGGCCGACGGGCGGCCGGGGGACGCCGTCGGGAAGTTCACCCTGGCCCGCGAGGCCAACGCGGGTGACGACCACGGCGTGATCGTGCAGAGCTACAACCTGGCGCAGGCGTTGATCGCCGACGGCCGCCCGGACGAGGCACTGACCGTCCTGGCCGGGGCGGTCGCCCTGGCGGCGGCGACCGACGACCGCGACATGCTGATGAAGCTGCCGCTGGTCCGGGCCCGGGCCCACCGGGCGCTGGGGCGGCTCGACCTCGCCGTCGCGGACGCCGAGGACTGCGCCCGGCAGGCGAAGGGGCGCAGCCAGTACGCCAAGGAGGCCCAGGCGCACACCCTGCTGGTCGCGCTGGCCGAGGAGTCGGACGACCCGGAGCTGGCCGAGCGCAGCCGGGCGCGGCTGCGGGAACTGGCCGGCTGAGCCTTCTAGGGCCCGGGGCTGAAGGACACCCGGGTGCGGTGCCGGCCGGTGCGGACGGTGAGGCCGTGGTCGGGCAGGCCGGCCGGGTCGCCGCCGTCGGCGAGCCAGCAGGCGACGGCGGAGCCGAGCAGCAGCGGGTCGAGGACGGCGTCGGGGTCGCCGAAGGCCGGTTCGGCGCGGGCCTCCAGGAGCCGGCCGGTGCGCAGCCGGAGCACGTGGCGGGCCGGGCCGAGGGCGGCCACCGCGACGGCGAGGCCGGGCAGTTCGCGGGCGGTGTCGGCGAGCCAGCCGAGGGCGGGGCGTTCGGCGTGGGCCTCGGTGCGGGCGAGGACTTCGGCGGTGTAGCGGAGGGCGTCGCCGGGGTGGTCGTCGGTGAGCGCGTGGAAGCCGCGCGGGGTGTGGTCGGCGGGGTGGAAGGGGTAGCGCCGCAGGCTGACCTCGGTGCCCTCGCTCTTGCCCTCGACGTCGTACGCGGTCGGGCCGTCGCTGCTCCCGCCGTCGCCACTGTTGCCGCCGTTGCCGCCGGGGTGGGGCACGGGCCTGGGGTAGGGCGCCAGGAGGGGTTCGCCGGCGGGCTCGTCGAGGCCGTCGAGGAAGGAGTACAGCAGCGGGCGCAGCACCTGGGCGGATCGGCCGCGGTGGGCGAGCGAGCGGTCGGTGATGGCGGCGAGCCGGTTCGGGGCGTCCGGGGCCTCCGGGGCCTGGGCGAGGGCGCGTTCGACCTGGGCGGCGAGGTCGCCGTCGGGGTCGAGCACCGGGGCGGCCTGGCCGAAGGCGTAGCTGGGGGAGCGCGGGTCGAGTTCGGCGGCGCCGGTGGTGACGACCGCCGTGCGGCGTCCCAGGGCGGCGCCGTAGAAGGAGACCGAGCCGTGGTCGCCGATCATGAAGTCGGCGGCGACGAGCGCGGCCTGCCAGCCCTGGTGGGGCGGGATCAGGCGCAGGCCCATCCGCCGGGCGTCGTCGAGCAGGCCCGCCGGGTCGTGCCGGCTCCAGATGTTGGGGTGCAGCACGACGGCCACCGCGTACTCGTCGGCGGGCAGTTGACGGACCAGCCGCCGGGGCAGGTCGGGGTGGCGGCCGAACAACGAGTGCGCGCTCCAGGTGGAGTCGACGACGACGAGCTGGCGGCGGACGGCGCCGAGTGCGGCGCGGTAGCCGTCGCGGGAGCGTTCGCTGCGCAGGATGCGGTCGAAGCAGGGGTCGCCGACGACCCGGGCGACGTCCAGCGCCTCGGGGCAGGAGGCGCGCAGCCGGTCCAGCTGTTCGGGGTGGGAGAGGCCGAGGACGTCGACGAACACCCGTCCGTGGTGGGTGAGTTCGTTGCGGGAGAGGCCGGCGGCGGTGACCGTGTCACCGGTGGACTCGGTGACCAGGCGGTTGTAGCCGGCGCCGTGCGGCAGGACGACCAGACGGGCGTCCAGGCGGTGCATGGAGGCGTGGACGGCGCAGGAGACGGCCAGGTCGAAGCGGCGCCGGACGGCCTCCTCCCAGTCCAGCACGGTGTAGCCGGGCAGGCCGTGGAGGTACTCGTCCAGGGCACGGTCGGCGAAGGCGGAGCCGGGGTTGACGGTGAAGTAGCGCTCGATGCCGTCCGGGGCGAGCAGGGTGAGGACGTCCAGGACCCGGGTCGCCGAGGTGAGGGTGCGGGCGACCGCCAGCACGCGGGCCTTGACCGGACGGGTGTTCCAGCGGTCGGCGGGCCAGACGTGGGGGTGGGACGGCACATCGTGATCGTACTCATCGGGTTGCGCCCTGGTGTCACTGCGGCGGGCTCGGGCGGTCCGAGTGTCGTCGGGCGCGCGCCGGTGGCGCCGGGTGACGGGGCCTCAGCCGCTCGCCGGCCGAGGCCCGGGAGGGCAGGGACGCGGTGGTGGGGGGGGGGGGGGGCGGCGGGGCGGGGGGGGGCGGGGGGGCGGGGGGGCGGGGGGGGGGGGGGCCGCGGGCG